>CAYUHC010000001.1:0-13471 GCA_964444555.1 uncultured Candidatus Saccharibacteria bacterium
ATTGGCTCCAGGCCACCTTAGCTCAGCTGGTAGAGCGACGGTATCGTAAACCGTAGGTCCCCGGTTCAATCCCGGGAGGTGGCTCCCGACTAAATCTTCTTCTGCAAATAAACACTCACTGTCCGACGACGAAAAGCTCGTCCGCGCGAACGGTGCTTATGCGATTTGTCGATTTTGTGAATCTCGAAATCAGCCCCAAAAAATTCGACGATCTCATCAATCGTCCAAACGTGTTCCTGAACACCCAACTCGGGGTGAAGATAAGAATGCTCTTCGCTGGCAGGATGATCGCGCAAGAGTCGCTTGGCGTGATCGTCATCTTCTAGCAAAAAAGATTTAAAAAAGAACCAGCCCTCGGGCTTAAGCACACGCTTAATCTCCTGTTTGAGCTGGTGACGTTCTGCTGATTTTAAAACATGAGAACTCATTAGATCCAAAACCAGATCAACGCTCTCGTCAGAGATCGGGATCACCTCTGTTAAATTGCGCACCGCAAAAGTCAGTGGCAAACCGGCCGCGGCACGCGTCGCCTGAGCCACTGCCTCGGCCGAGAGATCATAGCCCTGGCCATGGACGCCAAATTCGCGCGAGAGCCAAATACTATTACGGCCATTGCCACAGCCCAAATCCAGGATCGAAGTCGTGAGATTAAGAATCCGGCCGCGATAGTGACGCTCCAGCCAGCGAGTAAACTTCTGCAAATCTTCAGACGGCTCCGTCGAAATCGCCAAGTGAGTTGGCTTTTGATATTCACGATTCCAAAACTTTTTGTGAGGATTCCCCCGCCGCATTGATCTCTACCTTACCATTGACTAAGAGAACCGTCTATTATATTCTGAGCACGACAGCGGGGTAGAGTAACGGCAATTCGCGAGGCTCATAACCTCGAGATCCCGGTTCGAATCCGGGCCCCGCGACTAGTTTTGCTTTATCGTCCTGTTTTGTTTAGTATAAAAAGCACCTGCCGGTGTAGCTCATCCGCCGGCTGGCGGAGGTTAGAGCAAGGGCGGCTTGTGGAAGTTAAGGTGAAGGTTGAAAAAGACACCTGCCGGTGTAGCTCAGTTGGTTAGAGCGTGGGACTCATAAGCCCAAGGTCGGTGGTTCGATTCCACCCGCCGGCACCAGCTTGGGGTTTGGCAAATAAGCCAAAACCAAGTAGGATAATATTCGTTAGTAATTGCGGTCGTAGCTCAACTGGTTAGAGCACTCGCCTGTCACGCGAGAGGTTGCCGGTTCAAGTCCGGTCGACCGCGCAGAGTTAGATTACCTCAAATTCTTCAAAAACGGTGCGGTAGTTAGCAATCGCCTGACGCGCCACGCGGTCGGTTAGCACAAAGCCCGGTTCGTGGGCAATCTGATTACGCACCTTGTGCGCCTCCCAGGCCTGATCCAGTGTGGTGAAATCGCTCGGCTCAATGGCCTTAAGCCGCTCGCCCAAACTGTCTCCCCGATACCCCATCGTTTGCAAAAGCTCATCAAGCATCTTGTCGGCTTCGATAATCGCCAACTTCCACTCCGATGGGTTAGTCGAAGCGGCCAACTGCTCAACTTTGTGCCAAGCCTTATTTTCTACCGGCGTCAGAGCCGTCACCGGCACCGTTGAGAGATTGCCCACGTAACCGCGACGCGCCTCCCGGATCGTGCGCGTCCAGTAAAAAATCCGCCACAAAAAAATGGGAATAGTGATCACTAGTCCCCACCACAGCAACCAACCAATTAGTTTGACGGTCGCCCAACCGCCAGCCGAAGTGAGCAAGTTATAAACTTGCAAATATAAATATTCGAGATTGAGAAAAAGTGGTCCGCTATACATGATGCCCACTTTCTATTGTAGCACCCAGGGCAAAAAGTGTGTTCTCCGCAAAGTGAGGCGCCAGCAACTGCATGCCAATAGGCAAATTTTTTGCGTCACGGCCAACGGACACCGAGAGAGCCGGCAAGCCCGTTAGGTTAGCCGAAACCGTAAAGATGTCCTCCAGATACATTTGCAACGGATCGCCCGTTTTTTCTCCAATTTTAAAAGCGGTGCTAGGCGTCGTCGGCAACAAAATGGCCTGGACGTCACGAAAAGCGTTAGCAAAGTCCTGTTCCAAAAGCGAACGGACCGCTACGGCTCGACGGTAATAAGCATCGTAATAACCAGCCGACAAAACATAGGTCCCAAGAATAATGCGTCGCTTCACCTCACGACCAAAGCCGGCGCCGCGAGTCCGCAAATAATCTCCCAGCAAATTATCTCCTGGCACGGAGCGACCATAACGCAAGCCATCAAAGCGCGCCAAGTTAGTTGAGCTCTCGGCCGGCATAATAATGTAATAACACGCCAAAGAATATTTAATGTTGGGCAGTTCAATCTCCACAATTTCGTGACCGGCCGCGCGCAGGGTGACGATCGATTGATCCAGCGCGGCCAAAATTTCTGGCGCCACGCCCGACTGCAAAAAGTGCCGCGGTACGCCAATCTTTAAAGGGCCCGTGGGAGCCGGCTGAGCTGGCGTTGCGACCGAAGTGGCGTCCAAGGGGTCAACGCCGCGAATCGTCTCAAACAATAATTTGGCATCGGCAAAAGGCCCAATCTGATCCAATGACGAGGCCATCGCCATCAAGCCCGAACGCGAAACCGTACCATACGTCGGCTTAAGACCAACGACGCCACAAAAGGCGGCAGGCTGACGGATCGAGCCCCCCGTATCGGAGCCCAGAGCGGCGGCGGCCAACTTCGCCGCAACGGCCGCCGCCGAACCACCCGAAGAACCGCCGGCCACTCGCGCCAAATCTTCTGGATTGCGCGTCGGGCCAAAGGCCGAGTTTTCGGTCGAGCCGCCCATCGCAAATTCGTCCATATTAGTCCGACCAACAAATACCGCCCCGGCGGCTCGGAGTTTGGCGATCACCGTAGCGTCATAACTGGCCACATAATTTTCTAAAATTTTTGACGCCGAAGAAGCCACTCGCCCCTTAATTAAAATATTGTCTTTGATCGCGAGCGGCACGCCAGCGAGCGGTCCAAGCTCTTCCCCCTTGGCTCGACGCTCGTCGATTACCGCGGCTTGTTCGCGCGCATCCTTAAAAATTTCTAAGTAAGCATTGAGCTCGGGATTTTTTTCTTGAGCGCGACTTAAGTACTCCTCGACCACTTGCGTGGCCGTCCGTTCGCCCATTTTTACTGCGCGAGCAATCTCCGATAAACTCATAAAATCTTTTTGACCTTAAGTGGCGTGCCGCCGTCGGTGGCCGATTGATTAAGCGGCTCATCTGCGCGCATAACATTGAGCGGGCGATAAACAGGTAGATCGTTAGTCGCCGCGACTGGCGCTTGTTCCAACTCGGCTACGTAACCCAAAACTGACTCGAGATCTCGTCCCAGCGCGGACAATTCTTCTGGCGTCAATTCCACCCGAGCCAAGGCAGCCAAACGAGCGACTTCTTCTGATCCCATCATATAGCGCTATCCTAACATTAGTTAATCAGCTTGAGAAATTGTTCCTCGTTAAGAACCTCGACCCCGAGACTTTGGGCTTTAGCCAGCTTAGAGCCCGGCTCGGCCCCAGCTACAATAAAACTCGTTTTTTTTGACACGGCTTCCGAGATTTCACCCCCAAGTTTTTTGATCCGGACCTTGGCCTCATCCCGTCCTAGATTCGACAACGTCCCCGTCAGAACAAAGGTTTTGCCACTAAGCGGTCCGCTGGACTTGGCCACTTGAGCCACTGGCCGGATCGTCACCGACTTTAACAAATTTTCAAGCAGTTTAAGATTGCTGGACGATCGGAACCAGTTACTCACCGACTCCGCCACCACCAGACCAACTCCCGGCACCGCCGACAACTCTTCTGGGGTGGCCGTCTTAATTTTTTCCACGGTTTTAAAATGGTTGGCCAAATCTTCCGCCGTCTCCTCTCCCACCTGACTAATCGAAAGAGCGACCAAAAAACGACTAAGTGTAATTTCGCGACGCGCCGCAATTGCCGCTAACAAATTATCCACGGACTTTTCAGCAAAACGAGGAAGCTTCAACAGATCATCGCGACGAAGAGTAAAAATGTCGTCAAAGCTCGTCACCAACTTGGCGGCCAGTAATTGATCGACCACCTTTGGCCCCAATCCTTCAATATCAAACGCGCTCTTCCCCACAAAGTAATAAAATTTGCGGCGCAACTGAGCAAAAGAATTTTTGTTGACGCAACGATGCGCCGCCTGGCCGGGTACGCGCTCAATCGGCCCACCACAGGCCTCCAGTTCCGTTGGGAACACAAAGGGTCGCTCTTGTCCCGTCCGCATCTCCGGCAAAACCTTCACGATGTCGGGAATGATGTCGCCAGCTTTTTGGATAATCACCGTATCACCCACGCGTACGTCCAAACGCTTAATTTCGTCCTCGTTGTGCAGAGTGGCCCGCGAAACAGTTGAACCATCTAAAAAAACTGGCCGCAAATGAGCCACGGGAGTCACCACACCTGTCCGACCGACCTGGAAACTAATTTCCTCAACCACCGTCGTAGCTTCCGCGGCGCGGAACTTAAAAGCGATCGCAAATCGCGGCGCCTTGCCCGTGTAGCCCAAAGTTTCTTGCGCGGCCCGGTCATCAACCTTAACCACCACGCCATCTAAACCAGCCTCCAACCCCTCGCGACGATCATGCCAGCTTTGCCAAAATTCGATCACCGACTCAATCGTCGGCGCCAAACGGTAATGGCGATCGATTTTAAATCCGAGACTGGCGAGCCGCTCCAACTCTTCGGCTTGCGTGGCTGGCAACGGAAAATTGGCTTGAGACAAATCATAAATAAAGCTGTCTAACCCGCGGGCGGCCACAATCGCCGGATCAAGCTGGCGGATCGTCCCCGCGGCGGCATTGCGCGGATTAGCAAATAGCGGCTGACCCGCGGCGGCGCGCTCCCGATTAAGTCGCTCAAAAGCGGTCCGACCCAGCCAGATCTCACCCTCCACAATCACGTCAACGGGCTCAGTCAGAACCAAAGGAATTGACTCGATTGTCCGCACATTACTGGTCACATCCTCACCCACCCGACCATCACCACGCGTCGCCGCCGTCACCAGCCGGCCTTGGCGGTAAGTCAACACAATTTTAAAGCCATCAATTTTTAACTCGCACAAATAAGTTACCTGTGACGGCTCACCTAAAAATTTGCGCACCCGCGCGTCGAAGTCTCGAATATCTTCTGGCGTAAAAGCGTCATTAAAAGACCACTGCGCCACCTCATGACCCACCTTCGCGAAATCACTTTGCGCCACCCCCGCCACGCGTTGAGTCGGCGAATCGGGGGTCACCACTTCCGGATACTCGGCCTCCAGTTTGACTAACTCATCCTTGAGCGAGTCGAGTGCCTCTTCGGAAATTTCTAGCTGGTTTAAAACGTGATACTGATAGCGATGATGATTAATCAGCTCGCGCAAACGAGCCACCCGATCCTTAATTACGGCTGTTGCTTTAGCGGCCATACGCCTCCATCCTACTTGGTCTCAATGATTCGTTCAACCGTCCGATCAGTAATCGTCCCGGGGCAATTATCGCCACTGGCCGCGGCATTATAACCGTACGCTCTGATTACCGGCTTGGCGCCCAAAGTTTTGGCCCGCACCACCTCCACCCGAGCGCACAGTTCCCGCGACTCGCCGCCGCCCAACTGCACGGGATAACGAACCACGAAGCTCACTCGGCACTCGCCGCCACCACCCGCCTCACAATTGTCCTGCTCTAGATCAGAAACCTCTTCGCTACAAGTAAGCTGGGTAGCGAGCGGCTGGACGAAAACATTATTCACCACATCAAAATAACCAAAAGGATTCGGATTACCGGCGCCGCGGAAAGATTCCCACTGAAGAGCGCAATCGCGAGCCGAGTCAGCGGCATAGGTCGCGTACTTAGACTCAAGTGCCACCTGAGACAAAATAATTTGTTTGTAAGTAATGTTGAACAAACTCAAACTAATCGCCAGCACCGCGCTCACCAAGAGCACCGCAAACAAGATGGCGACGCCTCGATTGTTTTTTGATCGCAAATTAGTCATAAATTATTGCGGATTGCCACCCGGACCCTGCCGCAAAAGCTCTAGCGGCATAATTAAATTTTTAGAGGTGACGCCGTTAAACCACTGGACCTCCACCCGAGCCACCAAACGATCATCGGCGGTATTTTCTGTATTGTTATCCTCCACTACCAACGTCGCTCGGCGAAGAAAGCGCGGTCCAACAATGTCATTCTGAGTCGTCACTGGCACATACCGACCAGCTCCGGGACTAAAGCCCAAGACGCAAGGCGAAACGTTCCGCGCCGTCACCGATCCTGGGCATCCCGACGTCAAAGCTGGAACGGACGCGTCAATCCCAAAATTCCCCGTCATCCCCGCAAACACATCCGCTTCGCCCAAGCCTTGAGCCAACGCGGCGATCAGGGCCGTGTCGCGTAAATTGCGGATCACCTCTACGCCCTCTTGAGCTAAAAAGGCGGCCACCAAATTGTTGCGAGCGTACAAGCCATCGCTAATCCCCCGCACCGCGATCGTCAGTGGTCCAAGCACGCCAATCACCAAAATGGTAATCGCCACCAGCGACTCAATCAACGTAAATCCGCGAGCATTAAAAGACTTCATAAACTAGCGTTCAGAAATAGTGGTTTGTAAAGCAAAACTAGTCTTGAGATCACCGCGACCGCCCTCGCCCAACAGCACCACCGTGACCAGTGGCTGAGCGCTAGGCAACCCGCCCAACTCCTCGCTGTTTTTGACAAAAAACTTAACCGACTGCAAATCAATTAGCTCCGGCGAAGTGATCGGCACAAATTCTGCTCCCGACTCCGAAACCGACAAAACGCCGCGCCCATTAACCGTCTCGCGCTTGTACAAATAAGTTCGAGTTAAATCGCTGGATCGGAAAGCCAGAGATGACTCACCCGTCGGGCAATCATGACCTTCGGTCGGGACAAAAGAGGTCGAGAGCGCGGCGCCGGCTTCGCAATAGTAAAGTCCGCCGTCTTGCAGATTAAAAGAGATGCTGTTGACGGCAAAGTGGAGACTATCCATCACCACCTTGATGGCTTGGGCCTTCTCGTTGATCCGATTAGCAGTGATGACGGCGCCACTGACGATCAAAGCCACGATGGCGAAAATCGAAACAGCCACCATCAGCTCGATCAGCGAGAAACCGCGTTTTGAAAATTTAAGATTTCTCAACATAAATATGACCGGCCTTAGTGACCATAATATCACGCCAACTCCCGACGTTATTTTGCACCCTGATCTTGAGCGCCGCGGCGTTTAGACCAGTCGGCGAGCCGCGGCGCGAAATGTAAAAACCGGCATCCGTCCGCGGACGCTGGAAAACAATATTGATTGGCTGAGTATACTTAGAGCTATCACAACCCGTGGCCGGACAACGATAAATCCCTTCAATCGAAATGCCGCCGCCCAAGCGAAAAATCTCACGACACTCACTCCCCGACTGGCCACAATTTAAAGCGGTGTTGTATAGCTTATCGCCAAGCAATCCACCAGAGACCGTGGGCAAATCGGCAAACAAAACAAATTGCTGTTGCTGATTAGGATCAAGATAGATCCCGTGCGACGGATAAGCGTTGGCGCCAAAAGCTCTGGTGCCGATACCAAAAACTTGCGCCTGCCGGATCGTCAAAGCAATCTCCTGCGCCACCAGATCAAGCGAGGACTTGTCGCGGAAGGCGGGCAAATTAACCAGCACAATCCCGGTGACGATAACGAAGATCGAAATAACGACAAGCATCTCGATTAACGAGAAACCTAAAGATTTAGAAGAGCGTAAAGACATTGATCTCGGCAAAAAAGGTCAGCGCGGTGCCCAAAATAATAAAGGGAGCGAAAGGCAATTCACTTTTCATTGTATATGATCGCGAGCGGCCGGCAAAGCGCGACAGAATGATGAGCAGCAGTCCAACGACGGCTCCCAACCAAAAGGCCAAGACCATCGCCGAGATGCCACGCGTCGGCCCCAAGAGCAAGCCCACCGTCAGCGCCAACTTGGCGTCGCCAAAGCCCATCCACCGCCCACCGGAGAAGTACCACAGGGCCGCAAAGAAAGCCGACAAGCCCAGCGCCGCGAGCAGCGCCGAGGGCAAGCGGCCTTCGCTGGCCGCCAAGAGCGCGGCGGCGACGCTAGCGGCGTAAACCAGGCCGTCGGGAATAATCTGATGACGCAAATCGTAGACAGTGATCACCACCAACAGACTCCAAATAATTGCCGCCAGCGCGGCCGCGAGCCAAGTGACAGATTGGCCAACAATCGCCACAAACAAAAAGCCGGTGGCCAACTCGACTAACGGATACTGAGCCGAGATCGCACTGCCGCAACGCCGACAGCGTCCGCCTTGCCAGATGTAGCTAAAAACGGGAATTAGCTCAAACCAACGGAGGGAGCGATTGCAGGCCAAGCAGCGCGAGCGGCCATTATAGATCCGCCAACCGCCGGCGCCGGTGTTGTAGCGATAGATCACGACGTTAAGAAAACTGCCGACGATTAGACCAAAGAGAAAAGAGACTATTTCTAGCCAAACATCCATCGCTCCAGTATAACACGAGACAAACAAAAACCCGCTCCAATTGGAGCGGGTTTTTGAGAGAAAAAAATCTAACTTTAATCGTTAGCGCAAGCAACGTCTCCGCTAGAAGTGCCGTCAGCAATTTCAGCGTTATAAGCAAGGGAACTTGAAGCTGCCCGACCGACCGAGTCAACACAAAAGACACCGCCACCAGGCAAAGAAGCGGCCGCACCCCAAGCAGTCAAGTTAGCATTAATACCGCAGGAAACGAGACCGCCGGCGTCCGTAACCGCCGTGCGCAACCGACCCAAAGCGTTGGTGCAGAGATCCGAAGGATAAGTTCCAGCGGAAGTTGCAGCAAGTTCAGCCTCAGAACGCATCGAGGTCAAACTGGCTTGGGCCGAAGCGGCGCGAGCCTTCTCACGAGCACTACCGAGCGAGGTCAAAACAATACCCGAAAGAATACCGATGATCGCGATGACCACCAAGAGTTCGATCAAAGTAAAACCTTTACTTTTCATTATATTAATCGTTATTTTATAAACCTTTGTTCGACCAACTTTGATAAAGTTGTGACGCCTTTCATTATAATACGGCCGAGGTAGCGCCACAATCGGCCTGTGGACAACCGCTTGAATCAAACCCCGATTAGAAGCCCGAAGCGAGGTTGTAGATCGGGACCAAAACCGAGGTGAGCAGGATGCCAACGCCCACACCCAAAAAGACAATCATCGCAGGTTCAATCAAGTCCACCAGGGTGTCGACGGCGTTATAAACTTCGCGCTGGTAAAAGCGGGACATCGTGTCGAGCACAAAGCCAAGCTTACCCGTCTCCTCGCCGACGCGGATCATCTGGATCATAATCGTCGGGACCTCCGGGTGCTTGGTCAGAATCGCCGAGATAGCGTTACCCGACTTAACTCCCTCCGAGGCCTCCTGCAAAATACTCTGGTAGACATCATTGCCCACCACGTCACCTGTAATTTCTAGCGCCCGGACCATCGAGATGCCGGCCGTCAGCATCGTGGCGAGGTTGTCGGCAATGCGCGAGAGATACAATTTTTGATACAAAACGCTCACATAAGGCACCGTCAACTTAAAGCGCGCCAACTGCATCTGCCCCGACTTGGTTCTAAGCCAGCGCCCGACGAAAAAGCCCACCACGATTAGCAAAAAGAGGAGCAAAATACCGTAACTAACAAAGAAGTTAGAAATCGCGATAATAATCTTGGTGTAAATGGGGATCTCTTGCCCCGTCTCGAGCAAAATTGCCGAGAGTTTAGGGATCACGTAAACGAGCATCAGGATCATCACCACCAAAAAGGAGAAGATGATAAACGCGGGGTAGATCAGGGCGTTGCGGGCCTTAGAGACCAACGCGTGCGAACGTTCGAGATAGGCCGCCAAATAAGAAAAGACTTCGGAGAGCTTGCCCGACTCCTCGCCGGCCTTAACCATATTGACGTAAAAGTCAGAAAAGACTTCTGGATGCTTGCCGAGAGCCTGCGAGATGAGGACGCCGGAGTTAAGATCGTCCGACACGGCCGTTAGCACTAAGCGGAGATGGGGCGTCTCGGCCTCCGAGGCCAAGAGGCGGAAGGTGGAGAGCGCCGAAACTTTGGCCTCAAATAGGGTTGAGATTTGCCGCGAGAGAAAAACGATCTCCTTCATCTTAACCCGACGACCGCCGAACGAGAGGAGCGAGTTGAGCCGCCCGCGATCCTCCACCGACCGGACATCGATAATTACCAGGCCGCGGCGCTGGAGCGAGCCGATTGCCAAATCGACGTTTGGCGCGTCAATGGTGCCGTCTTGCGGCTGGCCCTCCTTGGTCGTCGCTTTGTACTTAAAAATCATAGCTGGGGATTATAAAATTCGTTCGAGCGCCCGCGGATTAAGCGAGAAGTGGTAAGCTACGTCAGGAGCAATTTCGCCTCGACGCACCAAGTCGGCCAAAGAGTGATTAAGATTAATCATTCCCTCCTCGATCCCCGTCTCGATCACCACGTCGATCTCGGCCGTCCGACCCTCACGAATTAGGTTAGCGACAGCGTTATTGTTAATCAACAGTTCGTAGGCCGGGATCAAGCCGCCCGACAATCGCGGAATAAGACGCTGAGAAAAGATGCCGAGCAAGGAGCCGGCCAACTGGATGCGGATCTGATTCTGTTGAGCGGCTGGGAAAGAGTCGATAATGCGATCAACGGTTTGCGAGGCGCTATTAGTGTGGAGGGTGGACAAGATCAGGTGACCCGTCTCGGCGGCCGTCACCGCGGTCGAAATTGTCTCGGGACTGCGCATCTCACCAATCATCGCCACGTTAACGTCTTGCCGGAACATTGAGCGCAAAGCGACTGGGAAGTCGGCCGTATCAAAGCGGACCTCGCGCTGATCAATAATCGACTTATCGCCAGTAAACAGATATTCCACCGGATCCTCAATCGTCACAATGTGCTCGGCGCGATTTTGATTAATATGCTGGATCAATGAGGCGAGCGTCGTTGACTTACCCTGACCAACCGGCCCAACCACCAAGAAAAATCCCTGCTTACGCGAAGCAAATTCGAGCAGTTTATCGGGTAGATTGAGCTCGGCCATCGTCTTGATCTTGTTGGGGATCAATCTAAACGCCGCGCCCACCACGCCACGCTGGAAAAAGGCGTTGCCGCGAAAGCGCGTGCCGTCGCTAGCTGTAAAAGCAAAGTCGAGTTCCTTGGTTTTAAGAAATTCCTCGCGATTACCGGGCGTCATCACCTCCGAAATGAGGCCGAGCGTATCTTCGGCGGTGAGGAGGGGCTTTTTGACAATCGGAATCAAATCGCCCGACACGCGGATCGTCGGATGGCGCCCCACCGTTAAGTGGAGATCGGATGCTCCCTCTTTAGAGACGATATAAATCAGGTCATCAAGCTCGGCTCGATAGTTCATTCTAAAAAATTATTTTTTCTTGCTTTTAACAATGTCCATCACCTTAGCTACCACCTCTGAGGGCGTGGCCGAAGCTTTAATAATGTAGCCATCGACGCCCAGACTTGTCCCCTTCTCCACGTCATCCTTCTGACCCAAGTTCGACAAAATGATAATGGCACCATCCTTCTGAACGCCGCGCTGTTTTAACTGCTCGATCAACTGGAAGCCGTCCATCTTGGGCATCAGCACGTCCACCAAGTAAATGTCGGCGCGCAAACCACCATCAATCTTTTCGAGCGCCTCCTGGCCATCACGGGCCGTCACTACCTCAAAGTTATGCTCACCAAACTTTAGCGAATACATATCCAACAGGAACTTATCATCATCCGTAATCAAAATTTTGTAGGTAGGTTCTGCCATAATGCTTTAAGTATATTACTGGCCTTGCCAAATCACAACTTCCCAACCTCCTCAAGTGGGATAAATCCGCCAAGCGCCTTCTTGAGCGCGTCGTCACGCATCGTAGTTAGGCCTTTTTTCTTAGCCTGCTCGGCGAAGCGCTCCTCGCTTGGCGCCTCAAGCAATAACTGCTCAAAATCGCGATCCATTGGCAACATTTCGAACACCGCCATTCGACCTCGCAAGCCGCCCGGGCAGGTGGGCGAGGGCTTGGGCCGATAAACTTGGCCCGGCAAAGTAAACTGCCCGCGCGCCGACTCGGGCACATCGGACAAATACTTTTCCACCATCGTCTTTAAGCCGCCCTCCAGCGGCACCTCCTCCCGTGACTCCTCGCAGAGCGTTGGCAATAAGCGCTGAGCTACCGCCAAAATCAAAGTGGCAGAAATTAAGTAGGGCTCAACGCCCATATCGATCAAACGCGGGATCACGCCCGCTGTATTGTTGGTGTGCAGGGTCGAAAGCACCAAGTGACCCGTAAGCGCTGCCTGAACGGCCAGCTTGGCCGTCTCGGAATCGCGGATCTCACCAACCATGATGATGTCGGGGTCCTGACGCAAAATACTACGCAAACCTGATGCGAAGGTGTAATGAATCTCGGGTCGAACTTGCGACTGACTAATCCCTTCGATCGAATATTCCACCGGATCCTCCAAGCTAACAACGTTATTCTTTTCGCGATCAATCTCTTGGAGCAAGGCGTAAAGCGTCGTCGTCTTACCCGAACCAGTCGGTCCGGTAATCAAAATCATGCCGTAAGGACGAGTGATGGCATTGAGAAGCAACTGCTTTTGCTCTTCGGAGAGTGCCAGATCATTAACCCGCAAACGCGTCCGCTCGGGATCCAAAATACGGATTACCACCTTTTCGCCATAGTAGGTCGGCATGGTGGAAACACGAAAGTCGATTTTGCGATTATCAATCCGCGCCGAAAAGCGACCGTCCTGGGGCTTGCGCCGCTCATCAAGCTTCATGTTGGTAAGAATCTTAATACGCGCCACCACTGCGTCGTGGACCGAAACCGGTAAGAAAAGCGAAGTATAGAGAACGCCGTCAACCCGAAAACGTACCTTGACCTGCTTGTCGGTGGGCTCGATGTGGATGTCAGAAGCGGCGCCAGATGAGGCGTGCTGGAGGATTACGGCCACAATCTTGGTCACGGGCGCGTCCTCGACAATCTGGACCTCACTGGGACGAGTGGGCTTTTTCTCCGCGCCAGTCTGCTTTTGCTCCTCACTCTGAATCTCCAAATCCAAATCCGAGAGCGCCTTAGTCACCTGACTGGTCAAACCCTCATAACCAGTAATCACTTGATCAAAATCTTTCTGACTAATGCCAAAAACTTTAAATGGCATCCCCACCTTGGTGGCGATAAACTGGAGCGCGTCGCGAGCCTCAATATTGCCCGGATCAATCATCCCCACCTCGAGCACGCCGTCACGGATCCGGAGCGGCACAAAATTATAGTACTGCGCCGAAGTCTTCGGGATGTACTTGAGAATATCTTGAGAAATTTTTTCTCCCGGTTCGATTTGCGCTACCGGAATCTCGGCATCAGACGGCATGCGTAAA
>CAYUHC010000001.1:13481-59690 GCA_964444555.1 uncultured Candidatus Saccharibacteria bacterium
ATTGAGAAAATCAAACAAATCCTGCACCGCACTGCGGGGCGCGGCCGGAGCCGCGGAGCGGCTCCCCGCTGACGAAGTGGCGGCGGCCGGCGAAGAAGTCGCCGGCCGGGCGGCATCCTTACCAATCGGCGCGAAAGGATTGGGCCGGCCCGGTGTTTGCGGCTTAAGCTCGGTCGAAAAATCTTTAAAAGTTCGCAACTGGGGATAAATCTCGCTCTCCAAACTAATACTCTGCAAACTCAGCAACAGCGAGAGAAATTCGTCCGTCCCACCAGCGGCCGCGGTGCCATCTAAGTAGCCCACCGCCTCCACGCCCAACAAATCTACCGCCGGCTCTTGTCCGCTCCGCCAGGCCCGATAACCAAAGAACAAAGCCACGATCACAATGACCAGGAGCAACAATTTTAGTAATGATGAAGTGCGTGACATATTATTTGAGCCAATAGGTTTGAATTTCGACAGTGTAATCGTACACCTCCTTCTCGGCCGAACTAAAGCCGCTGGCCGTCAAATCAATCAAACGCAAACTTTGCGCCAGATCGTTGAGAAAGGCCTTAAAATTTTCGTACGAACCAGTCACCGAAAAACCAAAAGTGACCGATCCATGTTTGTCGCTTCCGGCCGTGATCACCGACTCCTCAGTTTTGCCCTCCTCCGTCTTAATCTGGATGTTGCGAATATTCATCCCATAGGGCTTAGCAATGTTGTTGATGTCGATAATCAAACGGACGTTATCAACATTATCGGGCAAAAGTTTATTAAGCCGATTAAGATCGTCCTCCGGAATTGCTCGGAATTCGGCCAAAAGTCGATCCTGCGCTTCGCGTAACTTTTTCGCATTACCAAGCGCTTGATTGAGGGTTTGCTTTTCCGTCTCGATCAAACGGATGTCGGCAAATAGAGGCTGAGTAAAGCGCAAGAAACCACCAACGGCGACGAGGATGATAATTAGTGGTCCAAGAAAGCGCAACATAATTAAGAAGTTTGATTTTTAATTTGTTTGACCACTGATGGATCGGGCGTGAGCGTCAGCTTAAAGGTGACCACTCCCGCGCCATCCAAGTTCAGGTCAGAAAAAATAAAGCTCTGGATCCGCCGCTTCTCCGCCGAAAAGACCTGCGTCTGAACGGCAATGTCTTCGTAACTCGTGGCGGTGCCAGCAATCGTTACCCCCTCGGCCGAGTAAGTAAAGGTCTTGTAACTAATCGTCGGCAGAGTAAGTTCTTCCAACAAAGAAAAGAGCGGCAAAATCGTCTCGTGATCCACAATCACCCGCTCGGCCACCTCCAACTTAGAATCAAGGCGCTGTAATTGCGTGATGGTGTTCTGATCAATATTTTGACGCTCCCGTTCGACCGAGGCCTTAAGACCGCAACGCAAAACTCCCGTCCCATCCGCGGTACAAGGACGATCAATCTCGGCGCGCAAAATCCCACGGTAAGCAAAAGCGCCACCATAAATAGCGGCCGAGATCAAAAGAACGATCACGGCGATAACCAAAAGCAAGTTAGACGAGGAGGAACGCGGCCGCTCATTCTTAGTGAGCGCCGCCTTAGGAATGAACGAAGTTGGTGATGAACTCGGAGGCATATCCGTTTAATAATAATACCACAAGTTAGTCTAAAGTTTGCAAATGTCGGAGAGCTAAACCAATCGCCACGGCAAATCCCGGACCTGCTTCGCCTAAGATTGGTGTTAAAAATGCGGGCGCGGCAACCATCTCGAATGGTTTGCCGAGCGTCACCGGAATTTCGAAATTTTTTCCTGCCACTTCGACCAAGCCACGCAGGAGCGCGCCACCACCAATCAAAACAATCTTATTAACCGAACGACGATTCTTTTCTTGATACCGACTAATCACCTTACTGACTTCGGAAAAAATAAATTCAACGATACTATTAACCGTCACCGACACATTGCGCCCATCATAATGCTCCACCAAGCCCACCGTGCGCTTGATCTCTTCGGCCTTAGCAAAATCCACTCCCAAAGAGCGTGATAAGGCCAAAGTAATATCTTGCGAGCCCTTAGGGATCGTATGCGAAGAACGAACAATCCCGTAATCCACAATCGCCATCTTGGTATTGGAGGCGCCAATGTCGAGCATGACGGTCGCATTCATCTCCCCGCCAAAGACGGAACGGATGGCGCTAAAAGTCTCAATCTCAAAAAACGCTGGCTGAATGCCCATCTGTTTAGCAAACTCCTGATGCTGACTAATGATCGTGTTGTGGATCGCCACCACCAAGACCTGGAGCTTGTTCTCGCTCGCCTCCGATCCGCCGCCCTCGCTCGGCAACACCCACCAATCCAGCGCCACTTCGGAAATGGGTACGGGAATATATTTTCGCGCTTCGATCGGAATAACTTTGGGCAACAAATCGCGACTCACCTTGGGAATCTCGATAATCGTCACCAAACTTGAGCCCAGCGGAATCGACAGTGATCCGAGCGTAGTAGTAACATTGGCCTCCTTAAATAGATCGCGCGTCACCTCCACCATCTTTTCTGGCGGCACAATCGCCACCTGACCCACCGCCAAGCTCCGATACGGGCCAGTGGCAATCTCACCGTACGTTTCTAAAATCGCTCTCCCCTTTTCGCGGCGCAATTGCACCACCTTGATCGAAGAGGTGCCCACGTCAATGCCGATCACGCTGTTGGCCCGACGTTGGAAAAGATTGAAAGATTTAAAATTTAAAAGTTTTTCAAATGGACTCGCCATACCGTCGTCTTAGTATATCATTAAAGAAAGTCGAGACGGAACATGCGCGCCTGGCTAACCTTCTTCGCGGATCTCCTCTTCCCACCCCGCTGTGTGGGTTGTGGTCGTGCCAAAGAATTTTTGTGCTTGGCTTGCGAGGATCTGCTCCGGCGCGCGTCACTCCCGCCGGAGCCAAACGTCGTCGCGCTGTATGATTATGGCGATCGGCGCGTGCGTCGCGCGATCTGGTATCTAAAATATCGAGGTGTCCACTCCATCGCCGAACGCTTAACTGGCAATCTCTATGCCGTCCTCATCGAATATTTGGCAGAAATTGATAGTTACTATCCTCACGCCGAGCCCTGGGTCCTGATCCCCGTCCCCCTGCATCCCAAGCGACTGGCGGAGCGCGGCTACAATCAAGCCGCGCTCATCGCCCGCGCCCTCGCGGCTCGCCAACCCGAAAGCTTTGATCTACGCGAACGAGCCGTGAGAAAAATTAAAGCCACCAAAAGTCAGGTTTCGCAGGTGAGCCGCGAGGCCCGAGCGGAAAATCTTAAAAATGCTTTTGAGCTCACCGCGCCGGCCGAGCTAGTCGGCCGGCGCGTCATCCTTGTCGACGACGTTTACACCACCGGTTCAACCTTAAGAGAATTAGCCAAAACAATCCGCGCGGCCGGAGCCGCGCGGATTGTGAAAGTGGCACTTGCCCAGGGATAATTACTCCGTCTGGAAACTACCCTCTCCGACTGGGGTCGTCGTTGACGCCGTATCGGTCGTGGTTGGAGCCTCGCTCTTGTTCATCCACATACCAACCAACACCAAAACAACTACCAGCACGATAATTGCAATAATTGTCTTCATGCCCGCTACTATAGCACAGCTAGCCTTTTTGGTCTAGGCGCAAACGTGATTGGCCATAAAAGGTTTTTATTTGTGGTAAATTTATGATAGGTTAAAGCCACATTGGAGAGTTGGCTGAGTGGTCGAAAGCGCCTCACTGCTAACGAGGTGTCCCTTTACCGGGACCGTGGGTTCGAATCCCACACTCTCCGCCTTCGCCTCGTCGAAGCTCTGCATCCGCAGAGCGAAGGCGGGCCTCGCCTGAATTCGACGAGGCTACGGCGAGACAAAGTCCGCCAATGCAACGGGTTTACATTCTAAGGTGCAGTGATCAAAGGTTATATGTTGGATGTACCAACAACTTGGATGATAGGATATTCAGGCATCAAGCCGGTTATGTACCAGCAACCAGAGAACGTCGGCCAATTACGCTGGAGTGCTCTTTTTATTTTGCTGATAAATACAAAGCCTTCGCTTTCGAAAAATATTTAAAATCCGGTTCGGGTAGAGCGTTTATCAAGAAACATTTAATATAGCCTCCGCGATTTTTTTCGCCGGAGGCTCTTTCCGTTAGCGAAATCCTTTGTCAGATCTTCACGGATTGATTCAAGGATTCCCTTGATCGCCTTAACGGCATCCTCAAGCTTTTCAGCGAAGGGTTGCGAAGTGAGCATGGGTCTGAAGTTGTGGCCCGGGCCCCGAAAGATGCCGATGGCAAACTTCGACCCCTCCTTTTCCTGTCCGATGGCGATTTTAAGGTCGCCTGGATTCGTAAAGATTTCCAAGGCGGTAATCATACTGATTCCCATAGTTTTGTCCTTTCTGGTTTGTGGTTGGCTGTCTAACAAGGATACTACCAAAAACCCTAAGAATTGCCAGGAAATGACTCCGCCCCACACACCTTATTTAACTCTTAAAATCATCAATGAGCACAAGCAAACTTCAATTTAGCATTCGCACCTTTTAATTGTCACCCCACCACCCAAACATATTGACATGCATACCTTTTGTATGCTGTACTGTGAAAGTAGTTCTTTGATAGAGAATCACTGTTGAGACGAGCTTTTTGAGCCTTAAATTAGGGCCTAGAAAGCTCGTCTCAAACTGAGGCAAGTCGTTCCGAGCGTTCTCGGTAAATCAGCAAATGGAGATGATGTCGATGAAAACATTGAACACGTCTGCACTGGTAACCGCAGACAGTCCGAAAGGACAGAGAGCTACCGAAACGTTCCGCGCCCAATACAACAAGGCGGGACTCAACGACGAAAGCGCACAGATCCTGAACGAGCATCCCGGCTTCGCCGTGTATCTCGCAGAAGGCATCCGTCGCTTCTCAGCGAAAGCGCCCGACTACGGTCTGGCTCAGTCAATCCTTGGCGCGGATTTCATTACGCCCGAGGAAGTCAGCAAGGCTCGCGGAGCAATCGTTTACACCGCCGAACAGATCACGGCACTCGCCGAAAGTCTGCCGTCGGAGGACGTTCTCAAGTGGTGCAAGGACAACGGTTACGCCGTCATGCCTGCACCGCCCACAGCGATGTCCACGCTCGACGTTCGGGAGATCCAGTCCGCCCACTTCTACTCGAAGACTGGTGGATGGTATGCCGATCAGAAGTTCGCCCGCGAGGACAAGACGTCCTTCGGCTGGCTCCTGATCAAGAAGACGCCTGTTTCGAACTCGACCAGCAAAAACTGGAACGAGCAGAACAAGCTTCTCTCCGCACTCGAGAGGGTGCCGAACGCTGCCGAGATGAGCTGGTTCATCACGACCTACTTTGAGGTTCGTGGTGTCCGACTCTTCGAAGGTGTTTACGTTCGGACGTCCAGTCTCGACTCGGACGGTCACCGCGTCTACGTCGGCGGCTTCGATTCCGTCGGGCTCCACGTCCTCAACTTTTGGGACGGCGACCGCGTCGACAGCGTCGGGTTGTCGGCTGCCAGGAAGCAGTGATCCTTGATCCCTTGAGGGCTTGCCCCTCTTGAATACTTGAGCCTCCGCGAAATTTTTTTGCGGAGGCTCTTTTTATAGACAATATTTGATGTCTAACGATCGGGATTGCCCCAATCGTCATCCTCGACAACGGTCACCGCTTGGCGCGTCACGCCACTGATGATCTCCACCTCATCTGCTCCAAAAGCAAAAAATTCTCCCGCTTTTGGATAGCCCTGCTCCCGCCACCAGGCCACCACTTTCTCATCGCACTCAGCCGCAAGGACCTCAAGCGCCGCCGCTTGAGGGACCAAAAAGCTCAAACGTCCGCACTGCTCGCAGCCAACCGGCTCCCGCGAGAGCACGCCACGATCCGGCTCGCCATAAGCTCGACCGTAGTGAGGCAGACAAGGCAGGACTCGGTCCGGCCACGCCTCGCGGATCCAAGAGGGTGCCTCACCCGCCGGGATCTTAGTGATCCGAATCCGCCCCGTCGCTTCGCTCTCAAGATTAGGCACCGCGGCCTCCTTTCTTTATGAGAGTTGTTTTATCTAAGATCTACCAAAAACCATCCTAGCAGAAAGAGCCAAAAGGTCTAACGAATAATCGCAAAAAGTAGAATTAAAATAATGACAGGATTAGGACAATGATAGGAATTGCCAGCATCGCCACGGCCTGGAGGGCAATCATCGTTTTAATAAACCACAAACCCCATTTTTGAACATGGGTACCAACAAAGTAGAAAAAGAAAGTCTCAACTGACACCCAACCGCACACAAGATAAAGTAAAAGCCAACCCAACCCACATAAAAATCCCGAACAAGTTACAGAAAAATAAACCGCAAAAGGGACCACAGCGAAACAAATAGCTGGCACACCATAACCAAGCCAGTTCTTAATTTTCCAATTAGATTGAGCTGAAACAACCGCGAACCTGGTCAAAAGGAAGTTAATGAACGCAAAGATCATAAAAAATAACCCTTCGTCGGTAAAGAAAGTCAACGTTAGGGCGAGGAGAAAGTTAAACACTACCCACCCCAACACCATCCAATTAAAGTACTTAAATCGTTTATCTTCTGTTATCATGTAGCTCAAGTATAACATAATTCAATTATGCCCCCACAAACACCAGAAAACCCATCCCCTTTAGCAACAAACATCAATCCGATCCCGCCCAACGCAACGCCCCCACTTCTTCATCGCCATTGGCCCAAAATACTTTTAATAATTTTAGGTTCGATAATCTTGATCGCGGCCACAGCTTTTGCCCTCTGGAAAGTTGGAATAATTAAAACTGATTCCTTTTCTCTTGACTTATCTGGCACTGAATCAACAACCACTCCCGCCACGAGCAAAACTTATACCGCTGAAGAGTTGGGTACCCGCCTAGCCATTACCGCTGAGGAATATTCTCAACTGCTTCAGAATTTTAAATTCGAAACGTCTCTGGAAAATAATCGACTAGAAATTTACACCCCAGCCCTTCCCAATTTAGCCTTCAAACCAAACTTTAAATCTAATATATTTTTGACACCGCAAATTATTAAAGATTGGTCAGGAAAAACCTATCAGACTAAATACGCAAAGGAAGGAGTCTGGAGTGAAATCGAACTTTATTTAGACAAATCAGCCCCTGAAGGTCTTAGCGGGACCGAGTGGCTTTCTCCAATTGAAGAACTAAGCGATGGATCTCAAATTGCCTCCCTCACTGGCACGTTAACTCTTAAACTCCCTCTTAATATCGAGGAAATCATCTTACGCCCAAACGAAACGGGCACAATTAAAGAAGTTAATGGCATAAAAGTAAAGCTCAATTATTTAGCGACAGACCCCCAGGACAAAACTAAAATTGTCGCAGTCTATACCATCATAGGCGACAAAGATAAAGTCTCTGGCAATGTTTTACTCAACGGAAACTCCCCAATTGGCCGCTTTGTCTCACAGGTGAGGACTGAGGAAGAAGCAGAATTTATTTATACTCTTACTTACTCCGTTAAAAATGATGAGACCGTAAATGACTTGGGTCTAAAAATATACCTAGCGAAAGATTACGAACAGCGAGAATATCCATTTGAAGTTAAAAATTCCCTGCCTCAACCAACAAACGCAACTGCTACGGCCAAGTCAACCAACAAACCTTCCCCACTGCCAAACAATCCGGTAGAGAAAACAGAAAAAGACAAAATTATCTCTGCCATCCTATATCGACAACAAATTTTTGCCACTAATGATGTAAACAAAATCAGATCTTTTTTGTTGGAAGAAATGAAACAAACGGAAGAAGACGTCCGAAACCTGTCCGACGAAGAGGTCTTAGAAATGGCCGAAATGATGTCGATTTTCGAGGTGACTGAGGATCAATTAAGGTCGCCAACTACTATCTGGCAAATCGATGAAGATGAGGCCACTGCCACCGTATATGAAGAAGGTGCGGAGATCTCAGCCAACTCGGTGAAAATTAATGGAGTCTGGCGATAGCGTTATGAAAACTAATAATATTATCTTCTCGGCATTTATAATATTTTCAATAATTATCATTTTTAACCTGTATTTGTCCGACAGCAAAAATGTTAAGCCTAAAATTTACTCTAAAGAAGATCTAGTAAAGTTTGTAGGTAAAAAGTTACTCTAACTGGAACTGTCGCCGAAAATTTTTTTAGTGACTACAATGAATTTATGTTGAATGGTGCAGACTATAAAGTTGAATTGAAAACAAATGATGCTCGCCTAAAAAACCTCCACGGCCAAACAATTGAAATAGACGGTCTTTTAAAAGAACATCCCGATTCAATTTACGACACTTTGATACTCCAGGTTTTAAATAGAAAAAACAACTTCCGTCTTAAAGAAAATTAGCGAAGAAAAATGCGTTCCCAAAAAAGGTGGTCCCGCTGGTCCTACTGGTTCACCAATAGAATACACTCGTCAAATTTTTAATCTATCTGGAGATATTATTGATCGAATGTCCGAAACACAATACATGGGCTTTGGTAGTTGCTATGATTAAATAGCGAATCAGTTACCGAAATTAAAGATACTTCTTTTTCTTAAGCTTTTCGGGAAGGAAACTTTTTTCAGTGTAAGGTTCGTAATCTTGGCCGTAGCCGAGGTCTTTCATCAGCTTGGTCGGTGCGTTCCTAATCGCCAGCGGCACCGGCAAGTTGCCGAGTTTTTCCACATCTGCCAACGCTGACTCAATGGCATCGTACGCTCGACGATCCTTCTTGCAGCCCGCCAAGTAGGACGCTCCGTGCGCCAAATTGATCCGCGCCTCGGGCAGGCCCACCGTTTCCACGGCGCGGAAAACGGCATTGGCCACCACCAGCGCGGTTGGCTGTGCCAGACCCACATCCTCGCTCGCAAACACCACCATCCGACGTGCGATGAACTTGGGATCCTCCCCCGCCGCGATCATCCGCGCCAACCAATAGATCGCGGCATCAGCTTGGCTCGCCCGCAAACTTTTAATAAACGCCGAAATAATATTATAGTGTTCCTCACCTTTCTTATCGTAACGGATCGTCTTAGTTTGCAAAGTCTCTTTTAAATTTTCTAAATTAACTTGGCCATAGAGCTCGAGCGTCGCCTCCAGCATCCCGAGCGCCTGACGCGCGTCCCCATCCGCAAAGTTGGCCAACCAATCAAGAGACTTTTTATCTAACTTAACTTTGGTTCGCTTAAGCAGGGCCTTAAGTTCGTCGGGCGCGAGAGACTGGAGCACAAAAACTCTTGCGCGCGAGAGCAAGGGAGCAATCACTTCAAAGCTCGGATTCTCCGTCGTTGCGCCTACCAAGTGGAGAGCGCCGGACTCCACGTACGGCAATAAAAAATCTTGCTGACTTTTATTAAAGCGGTGGATCTCATCCAAAAATAAAATCTTCGGCCGCAAGAGCGCCCCACCCTCCACAATTTTCCTGATATCATCTTTGCCCGCCGAGACGGCCGAGAGCTCATAGAGTTCGGCCTCAAGCGAACGAGCGTAAATCCGCGCCAGCGTCGTCTTGCCCACCCCCGGCGGCCCCCACAGAATAAAGGAGAAGAGGTGGCGCTGTTCGATGGCCACCCGCAAGGGCTTACCTGGGCCCACTAAATGAGCCTGGCCCACAAATTGATCCAGATTTTCGGGCCGTAACTTAGCCGCCAACGGTTCGGTCATATGTGGTAGTATACTATACGCACATGCTCAAAAGAGTCTTAATCCAGGGCGTCGGGATGGGCTATCGCAACGTCGTTAAACCCATTCTCTTTACTGAGTCGCCCGAGACGGTTCATGAACGCTTAGCGGCGGCCGGCGAGCGCTGGGGTCGAGGTGGCTCCATTAAATCAGCCGCCAGTTGGCTCCTTGAGCAAAAGTACCCCGAACTCGAGCAAACCGTTGCCGGCATCAAGTTTGCCAAACCGATTGGGCTCTCGGCGGGCTTCGACTACGAAGCCCGCTTGACTCAATTTCTGCCCGCCCTCGACTTTGGTTTCGCGACCGTTGGCACCATAACCAACGAACCTTGCCGCGGCAATCCACCACCTCAACTCGATCGCCTACCAGAATCAAAATCCCTGCTCGTTAACAAAGGCTTCAAAAATCCTGGCGCCACCTCCATTGCCCGTAAACTTTCTCAATTGCGCTTCGAGATGCCGATCGGTATTTCGCTCGGTCGAACCAACACCCTTAAACTAAAAAATGTTACCGAGAGTATTGAGGATATCGTCAGCGCCTTCCGCACCCTAGAAGAATCTCGCGTCCGCCATCACTATTACGAACTAAATATTAGTTGTCCCAACCTGATGGGTAACATCTCGTTTTATCCACCAGAGGCTCTGCGCGATCTTTTAAGCGCCGTCACCAGTCTCAATCTTAAGCGACCAATTTTTATTAAAATGCCGATCGAAAAAAATAATCGCGACGTCCGCCAAATGCTCGAAGTGATTGCCGCCGCGCCGATCGATGGAGTCATTTTTGGTAACCTACAAAAAGATCGGACTCATCCTGCCTTCGACCCGACCGAAATCGCTCAAGCCGGCCGAGGCAACTTTAGCGGCCACCCGACGGAAGGGCGGGCCAACGAGCTGATTTCCTTAACTCATTACCACTATCATTCACGCTTTATCATCATCGGCTCGGGTGGCGTCTTTTCAGCCGAACAGGCCTACGAAAAAATCTTACGAGGCGCCACTTTAGTCCAACTGATCACCGGCTTAATCTATCGGGGCCCCCAATTAGTCCACGAGATTAATCAAGGCCTGGTCAAATTACTCCACGAAGACGGTTACTCCTCAATCAGCCAAGCCATTGGCGCCGGACATGCAGCCAACTGATCCCATCCTCGAGCACTTCCGACCTAATCCGCTCCAGCGACGCGGTCTAGAACGACTAGGCCTCGAGACGGTAGCTGATCTCTTGTGGCACTTCCCCAACCGCTATGCCGCTCCAGGCTTGCAAAAAAGTATTGCCACCCTCACCGTTGGCGAACAGGTGGTCATCTACGGCCAGGTCACCAAAAGTCGAATTACTCGCGGCTGGAAAAAGAGAATCCCGATTGGCGAAATAAAAATTGAGGACGCAACCGGTAGCATCAAGGCGATCTGGTTCCATCAGGCCTTCCTCGCCAAAAAAGTGGCCGGGGGTAGTTACGCTCGCCTCTCTGGCAAAGTCGCCGAACGACGCGGCGAAAAATATTTAGCCAATCCAGAAATCGAATCAGCCGCCAACGTCCCGCCGCCCGAATCACTCTTTACCACCAATAGCGACCCCACTCTGACCCTCACTCCCGTCTATCCCGAAACGCGCGGACTCTCTTCTAGCTGGCTAGAGCATGCGATCAAAAAATTAATTAGCCACAACTTACACGAAACTTTAATCGACCCCCTGCCTACGGCTCTACTGGAAAAATATAATCTTCCGACCCTAGCCAGTTCACTGGTGTGGATCCACGCCCCCCGGACCGACAAAGACACTACTCGCGCCCGCAAGCGCTTCGCCTTTCAAGAAATTTTCTTTATTCAACTTAGTCGCTGGCGCGACCGTCTTAACTATCAGGCCAATGGCGCTTGGCCAATTGCCACCAAAAAAACGGAGGTCGAAGAATTTATTAAACGATTCCCCTTTGCCGCCACTGTCGCGCAAAAACGCGCCATCGATCAGATTCTCAAAGACTTTAATCAGACCGCGCCAATGACTCGGCTACTTGAGGGCGACGTCGGCTCAGGCAAGACGGCTGTCGCGGCCACCACGGCTTACGCGGCCGTGCGCGCCGGTCGGGAGGTGGCTTACATGGCTCCCACCGAAATTCTGGCTCGTCAACATTTCGAATCTTTTATTGGCTACTTTCGTCACCTACCCGGCGTCCAAGTAGCGCTCATCACGGGCAGTGGTTGTTACAAATTTCCGTCCAAAATTAATCCCGGCGGCTACACCAACATCTCGCGACCTCAGCTCCTAAAATGGGTGGCCAATGGCGAAATAAAAATTGTTGTCGGGACTCATACCCTGATCCAAGAAACTGTTAAGTTCAAAAATTTAGCTTACGTGATTATCGACGAACAGCATCGCTTTGGCGTAATGCAACGAGCCCGCCTAGCGCGCAAACAAGCCAGCCGCGCTCCCCATCTCCTCTCGATGACCGCCACCCCCATCCCTCGGACGCTAGCCCTCTCGATTTATGGCGACTTAGACCTCTCCCTACTCGACGAATTACCGGCCGGCCGCAAACCCGTCATCACCGAGACCGTAGCCGAATCAGGTCGCGCCCGCGCTTACGAACACATCCGACAAGAGCTCGCGGCCGGCCGGCAAGCTTACGTCATCTGTCCGCGCATCGACGAACCCGACCCAACCAAAGAACTGGCTCTGCAAGTTAAGTCGGCTACGGCCGAACGCGAACGGCTGGCGACCCAAATTTTTCCCGATTACGAAGTGGCGCTCGTTCACAGTAAATTAAAATCTGCCGACAAAGAAAAAGTGATGGCCCAATTCGCGCGAGGCGACGCCCAAATTTTGGTGGCCACCTCGGTGGTGGAAGTGGGCGTCAACGTCCCCAATGCCACCATGATTATTATTGAAGGCGCCGAGCGCTTCGGCTTGGCGCAACTCCATCAGCTCCGCGGTCGCGTCCTGCGCTCTTCCGCTCAAGCTCACTGCTACCTCTTTACTTCCAAACCTGGCGGTCACGAAAGCGCGCGGCTCAAGGCCCTCGTCACCGCTAAGAACGGTTTTGAACTGGCGGAAATCGATCTACAATTGCGGGGCGCCGGAGCACTCTCTGGTGGTCAACAATGGGGTTTATCAGACGTCGGCATGGAAGCGATCAAGAATCTCAAAATGGTCGAGGCGGCCCGAACCGAGGCTCGATCCCTCATCGAGGCCGATCCCACCCTCCAGACCCACCCCGAATTAGCCAAAGCTCTAAATCGGCGAACGCAAAACATTCACTTTGAGTAGCTTGAGAGCCAGCACGACCTAAGCTATAGTGAACGAGCGCGTGTAGCTCAGCTGGTTAGAGCACCGAGCTTATACCTCGGCGGTCCTTGGTTCGAATCCAAGCACGCGCACCACTTGGCTTTAAGCCTGATGATTAACCTCCTTTTCAGCTCGATCGGCTAGTTCCATAAAAATAGCCAACTCCTCGTTAGTAAATTTACGTGGCACCGTATCTTTAACGCAGAAAACGCCGACCGGCAAACCACTACTAAAATCGTTAAGCGCCGAACCGGCATAAAAGCGCACAAAAGGCGCGCCAGTAACGTAAGGATTATTCTTAAAACGATCATCCAAGAGCGTGTCTTCAACCACAAAAATATGCTTAGCCAAAAGGGCATGGCCACAGAACGAAATCTCCCGCGGTCCCTCGCGAGTCGATAATCCCTGGCAAGACTTAAACCACTCACGCTCCCGATCAATTAACGAGATCGTTGCGATCGGTACATGCAATTTATCAAGAGCTTCTTTCGTAATCAAATCAAAACGTTCCTCAGTTGGAGTTTCCAGTAAGCCAAGATTTTCCAAGGCCGCTTGGCGCTCAACTTCTTGCGGGTGTAGTGGGACCATAGTAATTTTTCTTATCGATGGGCGTCTCAATCCCCACAAAAAAACGAATCTCCCCCGCCACGTCTAAAACGGGAGAAATTCGTAACTGGGCATGGTAGAGTTCACCATCTTTCTTACGATTAATAACTTCGACAGCGGCCGAACGCTTCTTGGTCTTGATCTCGCGCCATAACGCGGCATAAAATTCGGGGGACATTTGCTTGCCCCACAGAGCGGGAGTCGCGCCAACCACCTCGTCAATCGTGTAGCCGGTAATCTCGGTGACGGTTTGGTTAACAAACAAAATTACTCCCTCGGGATCAGTCACAATCACCTGCTCACGCATCTCCTGGAGAATCGAGTTAAACAAGCCACAACGGTGACACTTGATCTCAAAACCGGCGCCGTCTAATCCGGACTTGGCCAAAAGTTTACCGCAACCAAAACAACGAAAATCACCAGGTTGGTGATTTTCTTCGAGGGGATAATCAGGAGAGTGGCTCATAGAAGCTAAGTTGAGCTTCAAGAGCTTCTGGGCAGATTATAACGACCACCCATCATCAATGCAAGACTTTAGGCCAGGTCGCCGTCAGGTCCAGGCGCCACCACTGCCGGCTCAGGATTAATCCGATCATGCTCCTTGGGCTTAATTCCGTTAACCAACAATAGTTTTTCGAAATCTTCACGCTCGATGGTTTCGCGTTTAATCAGTTCGGTCGAAAGATCATCTAACGCTCCACGATAAGTAGTCAACAAAGTTTCCGCTCGTCGCAACGCCTCGGTCATAATCCGCGAAACTTCAGCATCAACCTGAGCCGCCACGGCCTCAGAAGAGTAACGCTCCGGCCCAAAATTCTGCCCCGGGTAAAGCTTGGTCGCACCACCTTCAAAAGCAATCGGCCCCAAACTTTCGCTCATACCAAACTTTGTCACCATACTTCGAGCCAAGCCCGTCGCGACAGCAATGTCGTTAGAGGCGCCGGTGGTAATGTCACCAAAAATCATTTTCTCCGTGGCGTAACCGCCCAGCGAGACCACAATGTCATCAAGAAACTCTCGTTTGGCTTGAAGCTTTCGTTCCTCCAGCGGCAACTTAAGCGTATAACCGGCCGCCATCCCGCGAGAAATAATCGACACTTTATGAACAGGATCAGCATGGGGCAAAACGGAAGAGAGGAGGGCGTGACCAATTTCGTGGTAAGCAGTGATCCGCTTTTCGGCCTCAGACAAAATATGACTCTTACGCTCCGGTCCTAGCATCACTTTTTCCACGCTCCGAATTAAATCGTACTGGTGGATCTCTTTGCGATTCTCTCGCGCCGCCAAGATCGCTGACTCGTTCATCAGATTAGCCAGATCGGCACCAGAGAAACCGGGAGTTCGTTTGGCGATTTCGTGCAGATTAACATCTTCGGCCAACGGCTTCTTCTGCGCGTAAATTTTTAAAATCTCTTGGCGATCGTTAAGATCCGGATTGTCTAAAATCACCCGACGATCAAAACGTCCCGGCCGCAAAAGCGCTGGATCCAAGACGTCTGGTCGGTTAGTGGCCGCCATCACGATAATCTTTTCGCTCGGCTCGAAACCGTCCATCTCCACCAAAATTTGGTTCAGGGTCTGCTCGCGTTCGTCATTACCACCACCCAAACCCGTTCCTCGGTGACGACCAATGGCATCAATCTCGTCCACAAAGATAATCGCCGGCGCCAGACGCTTAGCCATCCGGAAAAGATCTCGCACTCGAGACGCTCCCACACCCACAAACATCTCCACAAAGTCTGACCCAGACAAATACATAAATGGCACATGGGCCTCACCCGCCACGGCGCGGGCCAACAAAGTTTTACCCGTGCCCGGCGCGCCCATCAACAAAACGCCCTTAGGAATCCTGGCACCAATATCTAAAAACTTTTTCGGCGACTTAAGAAAGTCCACGATCTCTTCCAACTCTTCTTTGGCCTCCTTGACGCCCGCGACGTCCTTAAAAGTGATCTTCTGCGTTAGATCATTAGGATCAATGATTTTGGCTTTTGACTGACCAAAGGTGAACGCTTGCATTGAAGCCCCCTTAACTTGCCGCGAAATATACCAAAAGAAAATGATAACAAAAATCAGCGGGATAATAATTGGCAACAAATTAAGAATCCAAAAACCTACCCCCGCCGAATTCTCAATCGACACTGGCAACTTGGCCAGCGTCTCGGAGGTCACGCCCAAATTAAGGAGCGCGTCCGACAGAGCAATCTCTGGCTCCTTGCGCGACTCCACTACCTCGCCAGAAGTTAGAGTTACGGTTAAAACATCTCCCTCCAAAACCAGTGACTTAACCTGGCCCAGCGTGACTTGTTGAGCAACGACCGACAGAGGTACCTCCGTGATCCCCGCCCGGTCACCCGAGACCAAACTATAGAGACTCACCAAAACCATCAACACTAAAATCGCTCCCAACAAACGGGAGCCGAGCTGGCCCATCAATTGGCCGCTGGGTGGTCGACTCGCTGGTCTACGTGAAGATGATTTTGACATGGCCGTATTATACTCGAGACGGAACAAAAAGAAAGATAACACTCGTCCATGAATTTTTTAATGAAGATGACCGTGGTGATGGCCATGATGCTCCCCCTCGCGAACTGGCCCACCAGGAACCAGCCAAACAGCCAGAAGGGTGGCCAGCGGCACCGTCAAAACCAAACCAATGCTACCAATAATCGTCCGGGCGATCTCGGCGGCAAAAATTTCTTGATTAACAATTCGATCTAGAGAAACAACGGAGTTAGAAAAGAACAACAGTAGTGGCAGTGAGGCTCCGGCGTAAGCTAGGGCTAATGTGTTGACTAGCGCCCCGACGTGTTCGCGGCCAACCCGGATGGCCTGACGATATAACTGGCGTCGGTCCTTAACCGTCTTAGACAACTCCGCCACCACCGCCGCCTGAGTCACCGCGATGTCATCCAAAACACCAAGCGTTCCGATGACGATCCCGGCCAACAATAAACCATTAAAATTAAGTGTCCCGCCGGTAGCCAAATTAAGATAAATCGCTTCGTCGCTCGCGAAGCCCGTCAGCGCTAAAAACTTAATCGAAAAGCTGGCCAACCAGCCCGTCACCGCCACCGCCATCACCGTCCCCAAAAATGCCGATAATGATTCACGATTAAGACCGTGGGTTAAGAAAATCGCCGCGCACAAGATGGCCGTAGCGGCCAACGTTCCGACCAAAACCGGCGGATAACCTTTTAGTAATAAAGGAATCAGTACCCACGCGATCACGCCGAAGCTAAGAGCCAAACTAATTAACGAGCGGACGCCCTGGCCGCGACCAAATAAGATAATCACGCCAGCAAACAACACTCCCAGCCAAACCAACCCCGATCGTCGGTCAACATCCGAAACGGTGTACAATTCAACGCCATCAGCCGAGATCAAATAGTTAAGAAAAAAATTATCCCCGGGAGCAAGCGGTTGGTAATCATTAATCAAGTTAACCACCTGACCGCGACGCTCGCCCTCAATAATCTCGGCGACAATCTTTTGCGTCTCAACCACCACCCCAGTGCCCGCCACCGCCTGAGGATCGGCGGCCACAGCGGTGATCACTCGCGCCCGCCACGTCCCCTGAACGTCTTGGTGGAGCGTCTGCCCCAGGCTCACGAGCGGCCAGACGCATGAAAAAATGATGAAGCCGACTATCTTGTATTTAAGTCCCATGGCCCGTATTATACCTGATACCGATGAACCAATGGGAAACTCTGCTAGAAGGTACTGGTTACGCCTACTTTACCTTAGATCGTGACTGGCGCTTTACCCATCTCAACAAACAAGCCGAGTACTTCGAGACCACCACTAAAGCGGAGGTCCTCGGAAAAAAAATCTGGGAAGCTTTCCCGCGGATTGTGGAAACGCCCTTCTACCAGCAATATCAAAAAGTTTTTACCACTAAACAGCCGGTTATCTTTGAGGAATTTGACCAGGGCATCTGGTTTGAAGTGAGAGTCTTCCCCATCGACTCAGGCGGACTGGCCGTCTACTATCGCGACATTACTGAACGCAAACAATTCGACGAACGAAAGGACGAGTTTATCCGCCTAGCGAGTCATGAATTAAAAACTCCCATTACCACTCTCCGACTCTACGCGGAACTACTCCAAGAGCAGATCAAGGATCCAGAATTAATTGACCACGCCAAAAAAATTCTCAATCAAGCCTCACAGTTAGATGAGCTGGTTTCTGAATTATTGGATCTCTCCCGCATCCAGATTGGCAAACTCAACTTCGAGATGGAAGACTTTGACTTTGTCTCCTTCGCGCGGGAGACCGTCGAGACCATCGCCAAAGCCAGTCCTACCCACCGCATCCAGTGGGTTAGCGATTTGCGGCGCGCGAGCGTCCGAGGTAGCAAAGCTCGGTTGGCTCAGATTATTAACAACCTACTCGGCAACGCACAAAAATATTCTCCCGAGCGCGCAGACATCATCGTCCGCCTCACCCGCGAACGCCGCCAACTCCTCCTCTCTGTCCAAGACTTTGGCATCGGCATCCCGCTCGCTTTTCGACCCAAAGTCTTTGATCGCTTTTACCAAGTCCCCCACAATAATGGGGACACCTTTCCTGGCTTGGGCATCGGCTTGCACGTCTCTAAATTAATCGCCAATAAGCACGGCGGAGACATCACCCTCCACAGTCGGCCAGGGCAGGGATCAACCTTTACTCTCGCCTTGCCGCTAAGCAAAAAAGTTGATGCCTAAAAACTCCTGCTCAATCCTCCTCATCGACGACAGCCCCGAGATTACCGGAGTAGTTAGTCTGATTTTAAAAAACGCCGGCCACGACGTCACCGTCTCGCATACCGGCGAACCACTTTTGATTTTGCAAAAACAAGAACTCCAACCCGACATCATCATCCTCGACGTCCTCCTCTCTGGCGCTGACGGTCGAGAATTGTGCCGTCGGATTAAAAATGACGCCCTCACTAAACACATTCCCGTCCTAATGTTTTCGGCCTATCCTCAAGTCGCCGACTCCGTCTACCAAGCGGGAGCGGACGCCTTCTTGGCCAAACCCTTCGGCCGACAATCACTGCTGGAGGTCATCGAAAATCTTTGCTCCAAAACAATAAAAAACTAAAACGACGCCGTCTACCAAAGTTGGTAAAACGGCGTCGTTAGTTGGGGAGAATGACTAACGCCCTCCCCCTCCACCTGGTCCGAGTGTCATACTCGTGGCCTCCCTTTTCTAAAGGAGAATCATTTGACCCCCGTTCACAAGGATCTGCCATCAAACAGTATACGGAGCAAGATGAACGGCAAATGAATCCTCCCCGGGACTTAAGCCACCAGTCGACGCTCACGCGCACTGGCTCCACGAATCATCCCGACAATAGCGATCAAGACCACCGCTCCAGCTAGAGCCACCAAGAAGCTGTAGAGATTGAAGCCGGTCACGCCAGCTTGGCCAAAAACGCCCATAATCCAACCACCCAATACGGCGCCCACGATACCTACCACCACATTGAGAATTGAACCCTGCTCGCGATCGGTCCCCATCACTAGCGAGGCCACCCAGCCGACGAGCGCACCGAAGATAACCCAAATTAAAAAGTTCATATAAATGATGGTTATTGATAATAATCACGACCATCCACAGTCTGCACCTCGGGTATTAAAAAATAGTGAACCCCGTTCTCGAGCGAGAACGGGGCTTTTGGCCTCCTAATTCAAATCAAATCTGGTTACGAAGAAAATTGAACCTGCCGCCCCGCCAATTACGACGACGACGTAAGATCTCCCCCCGGCTAGACGTAAACTCTGGATGCTGAAAATGAGCGCGCCAGCTCCGAACTTCCCCAACCGACATACCAACCAACCATCGACCGTCAAAAAGTCTCGGGCAATTGTACTCTTGTGGACTGGGCTGAACCACCTTACCTTTTATGGCCACGTCGGAACACTCTAGATGGTAAACCGCCAACTCACTCCGACGCTGAAGCCAAACCAAAAGACGACTGGGAACTTCTACCTCCAGTTCACACTCGTCACGCCCGCAACCGCAAGGAATTTTTGGCATCGTGCCAGATCCTCCAGATCAGAAATGACTACCAAGAAAAGAACCACGCCACTTTTTATCTTACGAATTATTACCAAATTAGCAAGAGCCACTAGTCCTAATAATTTTTTGTGGAGATGGCGGGAATCGAACCCGCGTCCGAATGAGTCGGTCAGTTGGAATCTACAAGTTTAGTTAACTTTAAATTTTAAACTGTGACAATAAAAAATTAACCAAATTCGTCACGGTCGAGCTCATAATTTTAGGTCCCCAACCCGAGCCGAGTTAGTTTCCGATCCTGCAAGGCAACACGGAACGGATCGAGCACAGGCACTCGGATCCGCACCGCTACATTACGCTAAAGCGAACGTAGAAGTGTAGTATGGAGATACTACACCCGTATCAGATGCGTTTGCACGTATCTGGGTGCTTGTTTTTACGAGGTCAAGCGCCTCGACCTGCTTCCTTCTGCTTCGTCAATCGTCGAAGCCGATCATCCCCGATTAGTTTTCAACGTTCTCCGATCTTCCCGATCGGCCTCTCGTTTTTTTATCACCGCCCGCTTATCGTACTTCTTTTTACCGCGAGCCAGCGCCAGAGATAACTTAAGCCGACCAGCCTTACTATACATCTCAAGTGGCACTATCGTCAAGCCCGGAGCAGATTCCGCCGCGCGCAAGCGGGCCAGCTCTTTGGACCCCAAAAGCAAGGTAATACTCCGCTCGGGATTAAAGTCTGGCGGCGTATTGCCGGCTTGATAAGGACTAATCGTCGCGCCCACTAAGTACGCCGTGCTCCCCCTAACCAGAACTCGCGCGCCCTTAAGCTGAGCTCGCCCCGCTCGGATGGCCTTAACTTCGTACCCGCGCAAAACCAACCCGGCCTCAAAGTGCTCGAGCAATTCGTAATCAAAGCGAGCACGCGAATTAGCAACTAACGAAGACATCTTAATTGCATTCTACCTCAAGACGGGTATAATGTCGCTAAGACGTTTTAGGTCGAGAATTATTTAAAGTTAAAATTCATCAACACGCAAATGTCAAAGAATCGAGGTTTCGGCGTTGGCGCAGTTGTAGTAATTATTGCCTTGATCTTGATCATTGGTGGTTATATGTACTACAGCCGCAATGCCGCCGTCACCACTCCTGAGACCACCACGCCAGACACCACCACGCCCGCTACTGGTATGATGGAAGATGGTAGCGCCACTGCCGCGGCGACCACTTCTGATAACGCCGCCGCCGTAGGCATCACCGCTACGGGCAGCGCCACCGTTACTCAGTAATCACTTTTTACTCTGCAAAAAAGACACCCCGTCCGCGCGAAAGCGCAGACGGGGTGTTGCAGTGACTGGCGTCTAAGGATGAAAACATCCCGCGGCCGGAGGCCGAAAGGTGACCCCCTTCGCCGTCAATTTTTCAAACAACTCATCAGTCACCTGGTCCACTGGTGGTGCGGCAGAAATGGTGATGACCGGCGCCGAATGCTGAGACTTCAAAGACTCAATCATTGGCTTGGTCAAGAACTCGAACGCCTCCCAACGACGAGCAAAGACCTCTTCCTCATCATCTCGGCGCCCTTCGAGGCCACGCTCTTGCGCCTCAGCGATTCTCTTCAAGCGTCGCTGATTACTCTCGGCTCGTCCCAATTTCAACTCCACCACCACCGCCGGGTGGTCAGCGCTGGTAAACTTGAGCCGAGACACCATCAACAACCTTTCCGCCTGCTCAAGAGTCCGAGGGAACCCGGCCATGATCACGCCGTGAGAATATTCCCGCCCCATCATCCGCCGTTCCCAGACCTCACAGACCAGATCGTCCGGCCACAATTGGCCCTGATTTTGGCGATCGGCCAAAGACGACCTCTGGAGGGAGCTGGCCTCTTTCAGCCAATCACTCATATCGCCAACAGGCGGCCCTCCGACCATCCGGCGCTGTAGCCGAGTCGCCAAAGTGGTCTTGCCCGAACCCGGCGGACCACACAAGACAGTGATCATTAGTGCCTCCTTTCGGCAATAAACAGTCCCTTGTCAAAACTTCTTTTCTTACCCTAACATATATTGACTTCTAGCGGCAAATCACCTATGATGCTAGGGTTCTAAAAGGAGGTAACTTAAATCCACTTGGCAGCGAAAATTAAAGTCAATCACGAAATTTCGGCACGAGAACTGCGTGTGATTGACGAGTCTGGAGAAAATCTGGGCGTCCTCTCTCGCCAAGAGGCCATGAATCGGGCTCAAGCCGCCGGACTAGATCTAATTGAGATCGGTCCCCTGGCCCAACCGCCAGTGGCCAAGATAATGGATTTTGGTAAATATCAGTACATCGAGAACAAAAAACAAAAGGCCTCAAAGTCTAAGGTTAAGGTAACCGAAACCAAGTCGCTGCAAGTCAAAATTGGCACCGGCGACCACGACCTAGAGATCAAAGCTGGAAAAGTCTCCGAATTTCTCCGGGACGGTCATCGCGTCAAAATTGATCTCTTTTTGCCAGGACGAGCCAAGTATCTCAACCCCAAGTTCCTCGAGGAACGACTGGAGCGACTGCTTAAGTTCGTATCGGAAGCTTATCGCATCTCCGACCCTCCCAAGAAAAGCACCAAGGGCCTAACCACAGTTATCGAACGAGCCAAATAAGTTAGTAAGTTTTTATATGAGCATCAAAACCAACAAATCATATTCTAAGCGTCTCAAGATCACCCGTACGGGCAAGATTTTGGCTCGCAAAGGTGGTCAGAACCACTTTAACGCCAAAGAGAGCCGCGCCAAGCAACTAAGCAACAAGCGCCAGGTCAATTTTATAATCAAAACCAAGGCGGCTTCTCACCTCTTGCCCAATCAGCTCTAAAAAGCTAATCTACCAAATATGCCACGAGTCAAACGAGGAACTATTGCCCAAAAGCGCCGCCGCAATCTATTGGCCCAAGCCAAAGGTTTCCGTTTCGGCCGCTCCAAGAAAGAGCGTGAGGCCAAGGTGGCCGTCACTAAGGCCGGTGCCTACGCCCGCGCCCATCGTCGCGCCAAGAAGAACGACTTCCGTCGTCTCTGGCAAATCCAGATCGGTGCCGCCGTCCGCCCATTCGACCTTTCCTACAGCCGCTTTATGGATCTGCTCAAAAAGAAGGGTATCTTGCTAGACCGCAAAATTTTGGCCACCCTGGCTCAAGAAGAGCCCGCCACCTTCCAGCGAGTTGTTGAATCCGTCAAATAATTAACCTACAAAATCGTCTCGCACGTCCCGCTCGGAATTGTCCGATGTTCGGGATTTTTGTAGAACTTATAACTTTCGGTTTTCTCTTTTTTCAAAATATCGACAATTCGACTGACCAACTTTTTAGGATCACGGTCGAAGATCACTCGATCGCTCGGACGATGACCCTTGACCATAATGTCGCGGATCACTTCGTCCGTCAGCCAATCACCCTCCAAAATGCCGATTAGTTTGCCGTCCTCAAAAGCAATGGTAAATTCGTTAACTGTCCCCACCCGACCACAGCCAATTAAGACGGCATCTGACGAGCGAGTTAATAAAAGATTGCGTCCCGAGAAACCAAACCCGGTGTAGACAATCACGTCCATGTAATCAATCGGCAAGCCGTAAACTTCGACGTGCTCCCGCTCCGTCGAGGCGGGCGACAAACCAATCGACATCCCGCCCGCCTCCTTAGCCCCAATCGCTGACCACAGCGGGAAGCCCGTTGTTGCCCCCGTCATCAACACGCCACCCTGCTTAACCACCTCCTGACCGAGCGACTTGGCCAAGTCCATGGCATTAGGTCCACAGTGGCCCGTCTCAGCGGCGCCAGAAACGCAAATTTTAAATTGGAGATGGCCGTGCTTTTGCTCTCGAGTAATCATTAATTCTAGTATAACTTAATTTTAACAAGACAGCTCAAAAGTACTCCCCGGTTCAGGAGCAATCGCCTTTAAGCCAAAGTAGTCGCGCAAACGTTGGACCAAAAATAGCGCCGACTTGGGCTCGCCCATCACCACAAAAACTTGTTTGAGACTATCAGCGGTACGGTGCGCAAAATCAATCAAATCATCAGAGCCCTTGTGAGCGGAGTAACCATTAATCGTGATCACCTTAGCGCGCACGGGCACGCGATCGCCCAAAATGGTCACACTCTCCGCCCCATCCTGTAACTGACGCCCCAAACTACCTGGCGCCTGATAGCCCACCAAGAGCAGAGCACTCTTCGGATCAGGCAAATAACGCTTCTCGTGATGAATTACTCGCCCGCCATTAGACATCCCCGAACCAGCAATGATAATCTTCGGACCACTGTGACCAGCAATAGACTTAGACTCGTCCGTCGTCACCGACAAACGCAATTGAGGGAACCGAAAAATCCCCCCGTCACCCGCCACCGCTGGAGCGACTTCGTCTTTAAGATACTGATGGGCATACTTCTTATAAACCGCCGTAACGTTGATCGCTAGCGGCGAATCGATAAAGACGGGCACGAGCGGGATCCGCGAATGTTCCATCATCTCCTCGATCTCAAAGAGCATCTCCTGCGTGCGCTCAATCGAAAAAGCCGGGATGACTAACGCGCCACCGGCCTTCATCGTGTTCTCGATAATATCTTCTAACTTTTGTTTGCGAGCCGTCCGGTCCTCATGATTGCGGTCGCCATAGACGCTCTCCATAATCAAATAATTCGCATCGCTAATCACTTCCGTATCCTTAAGGAGAGGCGCTGGTGAGTTACCTAGATCACCGGTAAAAACAATCTTCGTCCCGTTATAAACAAATTCGTACATCGTCGAGCCCAGAATGTGTCCGGCATCACGAAGCGTGGCCACCAACTCGCCGTGCTCAATCGTCTCGCCGTACTCTCGGGTTTGCCACAAACGCATCGTCTCGGTCACATCGGCTTCCGTATAAAGCAACTCGGTCTCGTGATTGCGAGCTTCTTTTTCTAAAACCCCCAAACTGTCGATCAAACTAAGTTCGGCAATTTCTTTAGTCGGTGGCGTCGAATAAATTTTCCCTCGAAATCCCTGATGAACCAATCGTGGAATGCGACCAATATGATCAAGGTGGGCATGAGTAATAAATAAGGCGCTGATTGATTTAGGATCGTAACTAAAAGGATGATAATTAGGATCATCGGCCACGCGCGGCCCCTGCAATAATCCACAATCAACTAATATTTTGTCGCCTGCCTCCGTTTCTAATAAAAAATTTGCCCCGGTTACCGTACCCGCCCCGCCACAAAATGTTAGTCGCACCTTTTTGGTATCAGCCATAGTGGCTCTATTATACCGCAAAAGTCCGTCGCACCAGATGGTGGACGGACTTTTACGCGCGGCTATTTGGAATTTATTACCCTAGAATCGAAACCCTAGGTGGGTGCCCGCACAGACAGCCCCTCGAGACTGCCGATATTGTGACTCCCTGAAAATATAATTGATCTTAGATAATACCCCCAAATAACCGCTGACCTAATTATATACCCACCAGCATGAACGTCCAGTTAAAGTTTTCCACCTACTCAAGAATGCCGTCGAGATTAACGTCGTAAAGAATTTGTTCTTGAACCAGGCGGTAATCCACCAGCTCCTCGGGCTTAAACCATAGCTTAATTTCGCCCTCGGCCTCCTCGGGCGAGCCGGAAGCGTGGACTAGATTACGAACCGAACGGCCATCAGCGTCCGACATCGCGTAAGAATCAAGCACGTAATCGCCCCGGATCGTTCCGATGTCGGAGGTTAGAGGTTCCGTCCCGCCAGTTATTTTGCGAACAATCTTAACCGCGTTGGCTCCCTGCCAAACCAGAGCTCCCAAAGGACCAAGGGTCATATACTTCTTTAGCCGACCCAACAATCTCTCCGTCACCTCGAGAGGATCACGAGTCGGCGGTTCCAATCCTTTATCAAGATAACCCTTAATCGTTTTCTCGCCCGTCACTCGGCGCCACGCCGGATCAAGAGTGTAATGCTGTTCGATTAATTCTGGCGTAGGAACCAAAAATTTTGCCCCCACCAACTTTAAACCAATTCGTTCGTAACGTTTAATAATCTCCCCCATCAAACCGCGCTGGACGGCATCAGGCTTAATCAAAACCAGAGTCCGTTCTTCTTTCGGATGTGCCATAAGCTAAAGTATAGCAAATTAGGGGGTCAAAATTTCGGCCGCCCCATCAGTAATCAAAACCGTCTTTTCAAAGTGAGCCGCCGGCAAGCCATCGGCCGTCCTCGTGGTATAGCCATCCTCATCAAATAATACCGCTTCACTACCCAAAGTAAGCATCGGTTCAATCGCCACGACCATACCCGGTCGGAGCTTAGGCCCAACACCGCGCTTGCCGTAATTGGGCACATGAGGCTCCTCGTGGACAGCTCGGCCAACACCGTGACCCGAAAGCTCCCGCACCACCCCAAACCCTGCCTGACGCGCCACCGCCGAAACCGCGTAGCCAATATCACCAACGGTATTACCAGCCCGGGCGGCCTTAATCCCCGCGGCCAGGGCCTCCTGGGTCGTCTTAAGCAAGGCGTCCAACTCGGGCTTAATTTCTCCCACTGGCACCGTCAGGGCCATGTCGGTAAACAAACCAGCGTGACACAAGCCCAAATCCAAACCAACGATATCACCGGCTTGCAAAACTTGCTCAATCGCTGGTAAGCCGTGGACAATTACCTCGTTAACCGAAGTGCAGAGGGCCGCTGGATAGGGCGTGGGCGCGCCGGCGGGTTGGTAATCCAAAAATGATGGTTCATCTCCGCCGGCGCGCACTAAACGCTCGGCCGCCTCATTAAGTTCGGCCGTCGTTACCCCCGGCTTAACTAGGGCCGCCAAAGAATGCAAAATTTGAGACAATCGAGCTCCCCCCGTTCGCAGGTGGACAATTTCTTCTGGCGTCTTAATCGTAATCATAGTTTGGCGACGATTTCCTGATGAACGGCCTCGATTGGCTGTTCGCCATTAACCTCGACAAATCTATATTCGGGTCGAGAACGGAAAAAGTCAATCGCTGGCTGGACCTCAGACTCAAACCACGTCAATCGGGCTTCAATGTCGGCGGCCGAAAGATCGTCGGCTCGGCCACGACCCCGCAAGCGCTCGGCGGCCCAATCATGAGATACCGCTAGATGGAAAATCGTGGCTGGCTGGCGGCCGTAAAAAGCAAAAGCCGTACCCAACATCTGGGCCTCCAGCAAAGAACGCGGCGCGCCATCAATCACAATATGCTCTCGGCCAGTAAAATTAGTGACGAGGGGCTGAGACCAGTTCCAAACCGCCAAGAAATCTGGGAAACGTCCCCCCGTCTCCATCAAGCGACGGGCTCGATCCACCGTCTCTCCCCGACCCGTGGCAATCAACTCTCGCAACAATTTGCCGGTTTGAATATAAATCACCGGCACCTCAGGCGAACGCTCTCCCAAATGCTTAAGAAGCTCAGCCGACTGAGTCCCTTTGCCGCAGCCCGAGCGCCCCACCAACACCACAGTCTGGGGAGCAAGATCGGACATTTTAGCTAAAGATAAAGTAAATAACGGCGGCGGCGGCCAAACAGACCACGGCCACAACCAACAAAAACAAGTTGGCCTTGGCCTCATCATCCGTGCCCATAATCTTCATCGCCAAACTTACCAACGCACTCTGCTTAGCTCCTCGGTAGTCACCACCAGTAAACTGGGGCTCGCCCGGGTTAAATTGTACATCAGACATAGGGCTATTATAACCCTAGTACTCGCGCATCGCCAACTGCGCATCCACCTGTTTGGTGAATTCGAGAGCCACCGAGACCACAATCAACAAGGAGGTACCGCCAATAGCTAGCGCCGCCATCCCCGTAATCGCCTGCATGACCAAGGGCAACATTGCCACAATCGCCAAGAAGAGCGCTCCGACAAAGGTTAATCGATATAAAACGTTGGCCACGTATTCGGCCGTGGGACGTCCAGGACGGATACCGGGAATGAACGAGCCACTGCGCTGCAAGTTATTGGCTAAAGATTCTGGATCGAAGGTAATCGCTGAATAGAAGTAGGTGAAAACGAACACCAACACAAAGTACAACGCGGCGTAAATCCAAGAGTTGCTAAGGATCGACAAAATAATATCCGAAATCGAACGCAGAGTACCGTTATCAAGGCGCGCCAAAAAGTTAGCGATCATTTGCGGGAAGAGTAAAATCGACAAAGCAAAGATGATCGGCATCACTCCAGCCTGATTAAGTCGCACTGGTAAATAGGAAGAGGCGCCGCCATAAACTCGGCTACCACGCACCTGCTTAGCTTGAGTCACGGGAATAGGGCGCTCCGCTTCGGTCACCGTCACCACGCCGCCGATAATCACGGCGATCGCTACCACCATTCCTAAATATAGAGGAACCTGACTCGGTTCAAAGTTGGCGACTAGCTGACCAATAATGCTTGGCGCGCGAGAAGCGATACCGGCAAAAATAATCAACGAGACGCCGTTGCCAATACCGTACTCGTTAATCAACTCGCCCAACCACATCAAGAGCAAACAACCAGCCGTGATAGTCAACAGGTTTAGAGCGCTATCAACCACCCCCAAAGGCGAGATAATTCCTTGGCCCTCAAGCAAAGCCAACAAACCCCAACCCTGCATCAACGCTAGCGGTACCGTTAGCAAACGAGAATACTGAGTAAACTGTCGGCGACCAAGCTCTCCGGACTCATGCCAGATCTCCTTTAGCTTGGGGATCATCATCGACAACAACTGCAAAATAATTGAGGCGGTAATAAACGGCCCCACGCCCAACATAAAAATTGAAAGATTGGATAGGCCGCCACCAGAAAAAATGTTGAGCAAACCAAAAAATTGATTACCCGACAAAAAACGCTCAAGAGCCAAAGTGTTGACTCCCGGCACTGGGATCGCGGCGCCCAAACGGAAAACCAATAGCATCGCCACCACAAAGAGGATTCGCTTTAAGAGTGGCGCATCGTGGATTAGGAGGCGCAACTTTTGAGAAAAAGAGTTCATGAGTTTAATTATTTAACACTACCGCCCACCTGTTCAATCTTTTGGCGAGCCTGAGCCGACAATGGCAAGCCCTTAATCACTAGCGGCTTCGTTACCGCTCCCGTGCTCAAAATTTTGACTAGCGGCACGCGACCACTATCTCGCCCAATAATCCCCGCCTCCATCAAAGTCTTAATCGTTACCACTGAACCACTCGGCAAACGATCAAGGGCCGTCAAAGTCACGACCACTGGTCGAGTCGCCACGATAGACTTAAAGCGATAACCACGGCGCTTAGGCAGCTTCTTAATGATGTCTCGAAGCTCTGGGCGCAACTTGCGTCCCGCACGAGCCTTCTGACCCTTGGTGCCGCGTCCCGCCGTTTTACCACGCTTACCACCGCGAGCTACCTGGCGGTGCTTGCGATTAGAGCTTGGTCGAGTTAATTCGTGGATCTGCATAAAAATTTACTTACGGATAAATTGGCGCAACGCCGTAATCGTTACTCGCGCGTTATTAAGCTTGTTCTTGCTCTTGGAAGTAAACTTGGCCGAGACGTCCTTAACGCCAGCCAATTCCAACAAGGCCCGAGCCGAAGAACCAGCAATCAAGCCGCGGCCCGGAGCCGGACGCAAAACAATCTTAGAGCTAGCAAACTTGGCCGATACCTCGTGAGGAATCGAATTGGTTTTTGACAAAGGCAATTCCATCAAACCCTTCTTGGCATCACGCACGGCCTTATCGATTGCGGCCGAAACGTCGCCACCCTTACCAACGCCCAAACCAACCTTACCACGACGATTGCCGATCGCCATCACAATGGAAAAGCTGAAGCGACGACCGCCACGAACCACGCGGGTGACGCGTCGGACGTCTAAGGTCTTCTGATCGTATTCTGGTTTTGGTCGATCTTCTCGCCCTCGACCACCGCCCGGGCGGCCGCCTCGGCCGCCGCGGCCGGTAGGCCGCTGGCCGCGATTAGCGGCTGGGGCACTGGCTGGAATGTTTGGTGTAGTTTCGGTCATAAATTAAAATTGAAGTCCGCCTTCTCGAGCACCATCAGCTAAAGCCTTAACGCGACCAGCATAACGATAACCACCTCGATCAAACGCTACGGCCGTGATCTTATTTTCAACCGCTCGACGAGCCAAAAGCTTGCCAACTAAAAACGCCTGAGGCACTTTGGTAAAGCCAACATCTTCGGCGCGCTTGCCCTCAGCCAAACCCTTCTCCGCCTTTAAATCTCGCTCACTGGCGGCCACCAAAGTCTTGCCCGTCGTATCGTCAATGACCTGAGCGTAAATCACCCGATTAGAACGAAAGACCGACAAGCGAGGTCGCGCGGCCACGCCAGACACGCGAGCTCGAACTCGATGATGGCGGCGCTTTCGTTTGTTTGCAAAAATAGTTTTCATAATTTTAAGCCACTACGCGCTTACCCTCCTTGCGACGAACCACTTCGTTTTCGTAACGAATCCCCTTGCCCTTGTAAGGTTCTGGCTTTTTGAGGGCCCGAATCTTGGCGGCAAAACCACCGACCAGCTCCTTGTCGCTACCACTGATGGTCACCACCCCCTTCTCGACCACTACCGTGATTTCGGCCGGGATCGCCACTTCAACCTGATGAGACAAACCGAGATTTAAAACCAACTTCTGACCAGAAACGACGGCGCGATAACCCACGCCTTCGATAATTAATTTTTTGGTGTAACCTGTCGTTACCCCGTCAATCATATTTAAAAGATGAGACGCGTAAGTTCCCCACAAAGCTTGAGTGTCCATATCGTGACGTACGGGCTTGAGGTTAATCACTCCACCCTCGATCGCGATCGTCACCACTGGTTTAAAGTGACGCGTCAAAGTTCCGCGCGTTCCCCGAACGCTAACCATTTCGCCATCTTGCCGGACTTCTACGCCCGTGGGAATCGTGATTTGTTTTTTGCCGACGCGTGACATAAATAATTACCAAAGAGTAAACAAAATTTCGCCGCCCAACTTCTCCGTGCGGGCCTCACGGTCCGTCTTAAGACCCCGTGAGGTCGAATAAACAGCCAAGCCATGCCCCTGACGCACCGGTCGGATATCTCCCACCTGATGGTAAACTCGGCGCGAAGGCTTAGAGATCCGACGAACCTCGTGGATGCGAGACTCCTCGCCCTCATAGGCCAACTCCAATTCCAAAAACTTTTTCACCTTCTTGCCACGTTTGGTGATGACCTTAAGGTAACCCTCGCGCTTGAGCAATTCGGCAATCTGATTTTTAAATTCCGAGTAAGGGACTGACGCTTCGCGATTGCCGGTCATCCCAGCATTCTTGAGGCGAATCATCATATCAGAAATTGGATCGGTGACCATAAATTACCAAGAAGACTTCTTAATGCCTGGCACTCGACCCTCATTGGCCAACTCCCGGAAACAAATCCGGCACAGACCAAAGGCGCGCATAAACGCCCGCTTGCGACCGCAACGGAAACAGCGTCGAACCACCCGAGTGCTAAACTTCGGGGTTTTTTGGGATCGAGCAATGACAGACGTTTTAGCCATAGGCGTAGCCGCTATCCTAACAGGAGGTCAAGCGGAAGTCAACTAAATTATTAAGCAAACTAGCCATTATTTCTTAAATGGCACCCCAATTAGGTCAAATAAGGCCCGAGCTTCTTTGGGGGTGCGAGCCGAGGTGGTTAAAGTGACGCTTAAACCGAACACATCCTTAATATCTTCGTCGGCGGTCTCGGGGAAGATCGTATGCTCCTTAATGCCGATCGTTAAGTTACCCATATTATCGATGGCCTTAGCGTCAAAGCCACGGAAGTCACGGATTCGCGGCACGGCGGCGTTAAAGAAGCGGTCCAAAAAGCCATACATGCGTAGGCCGCGAAGCGTTACCGCCAACCCCACGATATCTCCCTGACGCAACTTAAAGCTAGCAATCGACTTCTTGGCGCCGCGGAGAGCAGGCTTCTGACCAGTAATCCGAGTCAAACGATCAGTGATAAATTCCACTCGTTTTTTATCGCCCTTAATCTTGCCCACCCCCGTCGAGACCACCACCTTTTGCAACCGAGGCAAAGCCCACACGTTATCGTGGCCAGAAGTTTTCTTAAGCTCCGTGCTACCCTTATTAATTTTTTCTTTGATTCCCGTCATAAAATATTTTTACAAGCTAGCGCCACAAGTCTTACAAACTCGAGTCCTTTTTCCAGACACCTCCTTCATTCCCACGCGGACACCCTTTTTGCATTTGGCGCATTTAAGAGCCACGTTAGAAACATGGAGCGATGCCGGGCGCTCAACAACCTGACCCTTCTTACCCTGCTGACGGGCGCGCTCACGACGCTTAACCAAGTTAATCCCCTCCACTACCACTCGGTCGAGTTCTGGCCAAGAGCGGACCACCAAACCTTCGCGGCCGCGATCCTTTCCCGTCAACACTATTACGTTGTCACCTTTTTTGATCTTCATATATTTAAACTACCTCGGGAGCCAAAGAGGCGATTTTCTGATAACCCCGCTCAGCCAACTCGCGAGGAATGGGCCCGAAGATGCGACCGCCGCGCGGATCCTGCTTACCCTTTTCGAGCAGAACGACGGCGTTCTCATCAAAACGAACATAAGAACCGTCCGTGCGCCGGAAGGGCTTGCGCTGGCGTACGACCACCGCCTGACAAACATCCTTTTTCTTAACCGCCTTCTTTGGCTCAGCAATCTGTACCGACAAAACCACCAAATCACCGATTTCGGCATAGCGACGCTTAGAGCCGCCAAGCACCTTAAAGATGCGGCCAACTTTAGCGCCGGTATTATCTGCAATTTTTACGATGGATCGTGGCTGAATCATATTTAAGCAATAACTTCGTGATGTTTATCCTTAGAAAGTGGCCGGGTCTCCCGAATCCGAACCTTGTCGCCAACTTTGGCCCCCAACTCGTTGTGGGCCTTAAACTTCTTGGTTAGCGTCATATACTTACCATACTTCGGGTGCTTTACAAAACGCTTCACCAAAACCACGACGGTTTTTACCATCTTGTCGGAAACTACCACCCCCTCCAATACTTTGCCCTTAGTTGTAAATTTTTTCGTGGTCATAATTATTTTTGCGTCATCTTAACGCCGCGCAAAGCCGTCAAAATTCGAGCAATTTGACGTCGGGTATTGCGTCCGTCCTTAACGTTGGTCGTCCGGCTACCCGTCGAAGCGAAACGGAATTGTCGCAAGGCGCCGCGCTTCTCGGCCAAGAGCGAAGTTAATTCGGAAACCGTTTTGGTGCTGAGTTCTTTGTATTCCATAAAATTATTGGCGCAATACGACTTTGGTCTTAATCGGCAGTTTGGCTCCCGCCTTGCGCAAGGCCTCTTTGGCCGTCAACGGCTCAACGCCATCAACCTCAAACAACATTCGACCTGGCCAAACCTGAAATTCGTAGCCAGAAAGATCACCCTTACCGCCACCCATGCCCACCTCCGCCGCCTTTTGGGTGTAAGGTCGGTCAGGGAAGATGCGGATCCAGAGCTTACCCGTCTTTTTGATCTCGTGCATGATCGTCTTGCGGGCCGCCTCAATCTGATTAGAACGCACTCGGCCGGCCGTGACCGCCTTCATTCCCACCGAACCAAAAGCCAAAGTTACTCCGCGAGTCTCAACTCGAGGCTTCGCCGGGTTGCGGCGCATGGTATGCCATTTGCGATGCTTAACTTTCTTGGGGAGTAACATGGTAATTTATTTATCAAAAATTTCTCCGCGGTAAATCCAAACCTTAACGCCAATTACGCCGTAAGACAAATAAGCCTTCTCGCGGGCGAAATCAATATCGGCTCGCAAAGTCTGCAGGGGCAAGCGGCCCTTTTTGTAAGACTCATATCGGCCCATCTCGGCGCCGCCCAATCGGCCCGAGAGCGCCACCTTAACTCCCTCCACCGAGCGGTTAGCAAGCACCTTCTCGACCGTCTGCTTAGCCACGCGCTTAAAGGGCATCCGCTTCTCCAGGCCCTCCACGATCATCTGAGCGGCAATACGAGCGTGAGCCTCGGGATTTTTAACCTCTTCAATATCCAAACGAAACTCCTTAGGAATCTCGGCCTTGATCTTCTTTAAAAACTTAGCAATATCCTGCTTTAGGCGATTAGAACCTTCACCCGATCGACCAATCACCATACCTGGTCGTGAAGTCTTAACAATCACCCGCAAAGAATGAGCACCCCGCTCGATCTCCAAAGAATCCACAAAAAAGCCTCGAAGGCGCTTCTCCAAAAACTCTCGCAAAAGGACGTCGGCCTTCAAAAACTCTTGGTACTTTCCGCGAACGCCAAACCAGCGCGACTGCCAATCGCGAATAATGCCGAGACGATGAGAATAAGGATGGACTTTGTGACTCATAAATTATTTCTTGGGAGCGAGCTCCACTACCACATGACTTGATCGTTTTAAAATTTGCGCTCCCCGACCCATCGCTCGCGGCATCATCCGCTTAAGCACTTGGCCACCGTCAACGCGCACGCTCTTAATTACCAGTTCACCCTCGTGTTTACTATTAGTACGAGCGTTAGCGACCGCCGATTTAATCAGCTTAGCCATCGGCTCAGCACTACGCTTCGCCAAAAAAGTAAGCTGATCAAGAGCGGCCGGCACTGACTTGCCCCTCACCAAACCCGCCACCAAACGCATCTTGCGCGGAGAAATTCGAAAATTAGAGAGCGAAGCCTTCATAAAATCAATTATTTCTTAGCTTCGGGGGTAGCACTCGCGGCCTTAGCAGCAGCAATCTCGCTCTCGCGCTTCTTCTGCTCTAACTCCTTTTGCATCTTACCACCATGCTTAATAAACTTACGCGTCAAAGAAAACTCGCCCAACTTGTGGCCGACCATATCTTCGGTCACCAAAACCTCCACGTGGTCACGACCATTGTGGACGCCGAACTTGAAGCCAACCATTTCTGGACTGATCGACGAGCGACGAGCCCAAGTTTTGATCACATTAGACTCGCCCGGCTTCTTACCGGCGATTTTCTTCAATAATTTGGGGTCCACATAGGGCCCCTTGGCGAGCGATCGTGACATAAGATAAAGGAAAACACTGTCATCCACCATGGCGGACTAGACAGTGTTCCATATTAACAGAACTCTTTTCGATGTCAACTAAGCCCTGTTTTTGGTCCTAGCGAAAGAGACTGCGCAGGGACTCGGCGACGCCCGACAACTGCTTCCAAGCCCCCGAACTGGTTGGGCGAGCCACCGTCACCGGACCATCAGAGAAATCGATCGAACCCGGGGTGCACTGGCCGCCACCTGGAGTCGTTAAGTCACAAACTGCCGCCAAATAGTAAGTGCCGATAGCTTGGCCCTCTGGCACCTTCCAGGTGGCCACACCGGTATTGGGATGTTCGGCAATCAGCCAAGCCACCGGAGCCGTCTTATTTTCGTTATACAGCGCAACGGAAACCGAGCTATTGGCTGGGAAATTAGCACTCGTCCACTTAATCTCATAAGTCTGGCCAATCACAAACGCTTGAGAAGCGCGAGGAGAGGTCAAAGTAATCGTTGGTTCGGTCGAAACGGGACACTGAGGCAAGGTCACGCTCGCGACCGGACTGGTACCATAAGCCGCCGAGCTAACGGAATATTCGATCGTCTTGCCGCCCCAGTTGGAATACTGTCGCGTGGCGGCGTAGTTCTTGCCAGCTGTCTGAATACGATCGCCGCCAGTAAAGTCGAAGTAGCCCGTTGAGCCACCAATCACCTTCTCCTGGATGCGATATTCACCAGAAACGACTGGTTCCCACTTAATGGCCACATTCTGGTAGCGACTACCGCTTTGGTCCACGCACGAGGTCGTAATTTTAGGAGCCGGAACACCAGTTACCGGAGCCGGCACAACCTTCACCAATGGGTCAACAATCTTAATTGGTCGATCCGAGAAGTCCCAGCGATCACCAGGGCAAGTGCCATCAGCGTTAACTAAGTCACAGAAGGCGCCAACATAATACTCACCCGTTGGCTGACCGGCTGGGATTGTCCACCAGTAAGAACCCGTGTTGGCCAATTCTGGCTTGATGTAAAGATTCTCACCGGAGGTGGTGTTGGTCTTTTTGAGCGTAAGGGTAATTGAGCCGTTGGCGGGAATGTTTTCGGCCGCCCATTTAATGACGTAAGTCTTACCAATCTCCAGAGTTTCTCCCCCATTGGGCCAGAGAATTTGTTCCACTGGCGAACGCACCGCTGACGCCGTGGCGCAAGCCGGGGTTTTAAAACTCTTGATCCGAGAGAATTGTCCACCCGTAGAAACGCGAACTAGATAAGAAGTCTCGGGCTCAAGAGCCAGCATTCCAATTTTGTCCCAGCGAGTAAAGCCTCGGAAATCAATGGAATTCTCTTCTGCTGAACGATTCCAGGTCTTGGTATTCTCCGCAAACGAATCCGCTCCCGGTCGAGAAATATCAACCCAAAAAAGACCGTCACTGGCCGTTTTACCACTCCAAGAAATCGAACCATCCAAACCCTCTTGAGTACACGAAATTGAGACACTTGGGGTCGTTGGCACATTCACTCGCTCATCAACAATCTTAACAGTACCATTGCTCGAATCATAAGATTTAGCCGAACAATATTCGTCTACCCCCTGTTTGTCACAAAAAATCCCTACCGTGTAGGTCCCAGGTTCAATATCCTCACCAATCGTCCAATCCCAGTTACCAGTATTGTCTAATTCAGTCGCCAAATAACTAATCTCCCCCGCCGAGTCTTTTAGCGTCAACGTAACACCTGTTCCCTTGGGAAAGTTTTCTCCCGACCAGATAACGGGATAGGTTCCTTTGGTGACCAAAACTTCACCGCCATTAGGATACAAAAGCTGAACACTCGGAGCCGCTGGCGGATTGCTTAATAGTTGCGCCAGTTGCTCCTGCAGCTTCACAATCATTGCCTGCAATTGAGCAATCAAAGCACTGTCGGACTGAGCCAAAGCTGGCGCCGCCATTGTTAGCGCCGCCACCAACATCATCACGGTCAGAAATTTCTTCATAAATAGCTTAATGATTAAAAAAACCTAAGCGGTTCTTAAGCTCTAGTATAGCGCTACTTTATTTGATACGCTAAACCGGCTTGTCCACAATCATGCCCTCACCGAAAAAAATTTGGCTGATTTTACTAAGCCTAACTGGCCTCTACGTCGCCGCCTCGGCCTTAGTCTTTTTTGGGGTTAAGTACGGCTGGACCAACACGGCCGGCCTGGCTGATCCAGGCCGGCCGACGGCGGCGGCCAACCCCATCTGGGCCACTAACGAAGAGTGGGCCACCTTGGCCGCCGCGCTGATTAAAGATCGCGCAGTAATTGAGGCGGCCGCCGCCCAGGTTGATCTAAAGCCCCGCCTGCTGGCGGCCCTCATCGTCCCCGAACAACTTCGCCTCTTCCATACCGAGCGAGCGGTTTTTAAACAAATCTTCGCGCCGCTAAAAATCCTCGGCAATCAGAGCCAATTTTCCTGGGGTGTGGCCGGCTTTAAGCAAACCACGGCCGAGCAAGTTGAGGTCCACCTCACCGATCAACAATCCCCCTTTTATCTGGGGCCGGAATTTGAAAATTCTCTGGCCTTTGCCACCGCCAATCCCAATCAAGAGCGCTTCGAACGGCTAGTTAACGAGCGCAACCACTTCTACTCCTATCTCTACGCGGGATTATTTACCCGCCAAATAATGGCTCAGTGGGAACGATCAGGCTGGCCCATCGGTGATCGACCAGAAATCTTAGGCACTCTGTTTAACATCGGTTTTAACAATTCTCACCCCAAAGCCAACCCCGTCATGGGCGGGGCGGCGATTGAGATTGCTGGCACAACCTACTCCTTTGGCCGACTAACTTACGAATTTTACTACTCCGAACTCCTGCAAGAAATTTTTCCGCGCTAACTCTGGGGGCAGACTGACTTTTGCCCCAATTGCGACCTGGCCAATAGAGCGTCACCAAGATTTAATTGGCCATTAGCCGTGCCATCATACTTAGCGTTACTACCTGAAGGAACCAGAGCAATCTTACCTTTAATCATTAAGGCATCTGTCATATCGACGACCCCGTCACTATTGACGTCGCCCAAGAGATTGCGGAAATAAACATTGCGATCAGTACCAGAAGCCGTACCACTAATCTTACCCGATAAGGTCACCTCATAACAGCCACCATTAGGCAGGGCGCCGAGCAACAGATCCAAACTAAGACCATCTGGGGCCAGGGAGACCTCTATGGGCGAACTGGTCGCGCCCGTTAAGACGTGCCTGACCACAATCGGACTGCCCGTTAAGCCCACCGACTCATTAAAAACCGCCCTCAACTTAGTCACTCCGCCCAATCGAGGCTCAATACTAATCGCCGTCGTCGTCCCCGGAGCCGCCGACTTATTAAGCGTCAGCGACTGTTCCCCCGCCGCGCCCTGAGTCTTAACCGAGGTCCAATTTACCGAAGTCGCTTCCCCAAAAGCCACATTAGCCCAAACCAACAAACTTAACGCCACCAAATACTTCATAAGCAAAGACTAATTATTAAAGCGAACGCTTCCATAGTAGCACAAACAACCCCCGCCAATGGCGGGGGTTGTTGATAACCGAACTGAACCTAAAGTTAGCGAGTCGTGACCGGCTTCTCTGAGCAGGAAACGCCGTGGCCCATGTTGAAGCGGGCAAACAGCGCGTCACCCAAATTTACTTCGCCCGTGCGGTTAACATCATAGATGGCCAAATCCGTCGTGGTACCGATAACGTACTTCAGCTTAAGAACATCAGCCCCAGAAACTAAGCCGTCGCCATTAACGTCACCAGCCAACACCTTAACGTAAACTGCCTTGTCGCCCGTCTCGGCCAAGCCATCAAAGCGCTTATTGACGTCAATTTTATAACAAGCGCCATCAGGCAAGTTGGCGTACTCAAGCTCCAGGCGCTTACCGTCGTCGCTTAAGAAGGTTGAAGTTGGACGATGGAGGATTCCCGTACTCAAGCTACGAGCGTGAGTATAAACTGGGCGCTTCTGAACTGGTGAGTCAAAGTTGATCACCACCTTCTGCAAACCACCCTGACGAGTCTCCGTCACGGCCGTAAGTGGGCTAAGAGCCAATGATTGCTCGCCTACCACCGCGTGACTGCGGACGCTCTCCCAGCTAACTACCGTCGCGCCGGTTGAAGCGTAAGCCAGCGTTAGGCCAAAGGCCAAAGCCGCCACCGTGCCGATAAAGATTTTGTTCATGAACCGTAAAAGTTAGTCTAATCAATAAAACCACGAAAACTCTTCCATCCTACGTAAAAAGGAGGAAAAGTCAACCCCGAGTATTAGCGGCGACGATCAATCTTCTTGCGTCGACTAAGTACCACGCCGCGAGAATATTTCTTACGTCGGCGAGTCTTAACGCCGAAAGCGAGCTTACCAGTTGGCGTCTTAGGACCGCGACGCAAACCAATTGGCTGGCGACCCTCACCACCACCGTGAGGATGGTCTACCGGGTTCATCGCGCTACCACGAACTGTTGGTCGGATACCCAACCAACGCGAACGACCGGCCTTACCACGACTAACCAACTTGTGTTCATCATTAGAAACGGCGCCAACCGTCGCCCAAGACTTTTCGTTAATCTTGCGCACCTCGGTGGAGGGCATCTTAACCGTGCTGTAACCGGCGTCATTACCCAAAATCTGGGCAAAACTGCCCGCCGAGCGCACCAGTCGAGCCCCGCCAGCTGGCTGAACTTCGATATTGTAAATAAAAGTACCCACTGGGATCTTGTAGAGCGGCAAGCGATTGCCGGGCTTGGCATCAGCCTCAACCGAAGCCACAAACTGATCACCTACCTTGATTCCTCCGGGCAACAACACATAACGGCGAGTACCGTCAGCGTAAACAACCAAGCCAATAAAGCCGGAGCGGTTAGGATCGTACTCAATCGTCTCCACGCGAGCGGGAATATTTTTCTTGTCGTAAGAAAATTCGATTTCGCGATAGAGGCGCTTGTGGCCACCGCCCTTATGACGAGTAGTGATGCGTCCATCAGCATTGCGGCCAAAGGCGCGCTTGCGACCATAAGTCAAAGACTTATGTGGCTCTGAAGCCGACAAGGTCTTGCGATAATCGATCGAAATTAACTCGCGTCGACCGGGACTAGTGGGTTTGTATTTTTTCGTGGCCATAATCGTCTAAGAAAAATCGATCTTATCACCCTTTTTGAGATAAACCAAGGCCTTCTTAAAGCTCGCCGTGCGGCCAATCTTGCCGCGAACAAAGACGCGCTTAGCCGGAACCGTCACCGTTCGAATCTGGACGGGCTTAACGTTGTAAAGCGTTTTAATCGCCGCGGCAATAGCTCCCTTGGTGGCCATGTTATCAACGACAAACGTGTAAACCGGATGCTCTACATTCGCCGACTGCGCCGTCGAACGCTCCGTCACGTGAGGACGTTTAATTAAGGTTGTGGTCTGATCGAGAGTGTGAGCAAGTTTAGACATAAAATTTACTTAGTCGCGGTGCGGCCGACCAAAACGTCAATGCTCGCCTTTGGCAAAACAATATATTTGTAAACCAGAGCATCGACCGGATTAAGATCTCGGGCCTCGCGTACGCCAGCTGAGGCGATATTGCGGAAGCTCTTAATTAGCGACTCATCATAAGCCGGCGTTGCCACCAAAGCGCGACGACCACGCTTATAATCAATCTTCTCAACTCCCGATTTGGCCAAGGCCTTGAGTACGCCATGCGCCTCTTTGGTCTTAGCGGCCTTGAGGACTAATTCATCCATCACGATCAACTCCCCGTCTCGCGCCTTCTGCGACAAGATCGTAAAGAGCGCCTTCGTCTTCATCTTCTTGTTAATCTTTTTGTCGTAAGACTTTTCGGCGAGCGGACCATGCGTCACGCCACCACCCTTCCAGATTGGTGAGCGGCTAGAACCGTGACGAGCGCGGCCCGTACCCTTTTGGCGCCAAGGCTTCTTACCACCACCGCGGACTTCGCCACGACCCCGAGAGTCAGCGGTGCCAGCTCGGGCATTAGACTGCATCGAGGTCACCACCTGGTGGACCAAGGTCTCATTCCAAGGCAAAGAGAAATTGCTGGGCAACTGGATCGTGCCCGTCTCTTTACCTGTTTGATTATAAGTCTTGGTCTCCATAGTTTTAGTCACGATACTTTAAAGTTTATTGGGCACTGCGGATTTCGAGTAAGGTGCCACGACGACCAGGTACCGCGCCACGAATGTAGAGCTGGTTGGCTTCGGCATCAACCTTAGCCACCTTAAGATTCTTCACGGTAACGCGATCACTGCCCATCCGACCGGCCATTCTCATGCCCACGATCACGCGACCGCCAGCGCGGCCACCGCCACCAATGGAACCTGGCTCTCGCTCGGAATGCTTCTGGCCGTGAGTCCGGGGGCCACCAGCGAAACCGTGGCGCTTAACCACACCCTGAAAGCCCTTACCCTTAGAAATGCCGCTAACGGCCACCGTTTCGCCTTCGGCGAAAGCGCCAACCGTCACCTCCTCGCCAACCGCCAACTGGCTCTCGGGAGCCACAAATTCGCGCTTAACGCCATTGGCCTCTAACTGAACCGCCAAGTAGCCATCCCGTTCTTTGGTCTTAGTAGCCGTTACCTTGGCCGGCCCAGCGGCAACTACCGTTACGGGCACCACCTCACCGGCGTCCGTAAAGATCTGGGTCATATTCAATTTTCGGCCAATAATAAACTTCATAGTACGAATGGTTACGAATCTACACGAAAGCGGGTAATTTATCAAGGCCCGCCTAGAGCATCTTGACGTCAATGTTGACGCCAGAGGGCAAGGTCAGATTGGTCAAACTTTCAATAATTTTCGGAGAAGGGTTTGAGATATCAATCAAGCGCTTATGAATGCGCATCTCAAACTGCTCGCGCGCATTTTTGTGCACGAAAGCACCTCGGTTAACAGTATACTTTTTGATCTCCGTAGGGAGAGGAATCGGACCCTGGATCGTCCCATCGTAACGGACGGCCGTGTCGACAATCTGCTTAACGCTCGCGTCCAAGATCTTGTTCTCGTAGGCCGAGACTCGGATACGGATCTTTTGCAGATCGCCAAGCGCTTTCGGGGCGCTCTTTTTGGTTTTAGTCTCGGTAGCCATGGTCAAGATCTTAAAGAGCTAATTAGGCAATAATTTTGGTCACCACACCAGCACCTACCGTCTTACCGCCTTCGCGAATCGCAAAGCGCTGCTTCTCTTCCAAGGCAATTGGCGCCACCAACTTAACCGTAAAGGTGACCGTATCGCCAGGCATTACCATCTTAACGTCCTCGGCCAAGGTCACTTCACCCGTCACGTCAGTCGTGCGAACGTAGAATTGAGGCTTGTAGCCAGTAAGGAAAGGCGTATGACGACCACCCTCTTCCTTCTTTAAGATATAAACTTCGGCCGTAAAGTCGGTATGAGGCGTAACTGAGCCAGTCTTAGCCAAGACCTGACCACGAGTGATGTCCTCCTTCTTCGTGCCGCGGAGCAAGATACCAGCGTTGTCACCGGCCATACCCTCGTCCAACTGCTTGTTGAACATTTCGATACCAGTAACCGTCGTCTTAGTCGTTGGGTTGATACCCACGATTTCGACTTCCTCACCCACCTTAACCTTGCCGCGCTCGATGCGACCAGTTACTACCGTACCGCGACCTTCGATTGAGAAGATGTCTTCGATTGGCATCAAGAATGGCTTGTCCGTCTCGCGAACTGGATCAGGCAAATAAGTGTCCAAAGCGTCGATGAGTTCCAAAACCTTCTTAGACCACTCGTCGTCAGTGCTCTTCGCTTCCAAGGCCTTCAAACCAGAACCGCGGATAACTGGGACGTTATCGCCGTCATAACCGTTCTTGCTCAGGAGCTCGCGAACTTCGGCCTCCACCAAGTCGACGATCTCTGGATCATCAACCATATCTACCTTGTTTAAGAAGACGATAATCTTAGGCACACCAACCTGTCGCGCCAAGAGAACGTGCTCACGAGTTTGGGGCATTGCGCCATCAGTAGCGGCAACCACGATAATGGCACCGTCCATCTGAGCGGCACCGGTAATCATGTTCTTAATATAGTCAGCGTGGCCTGGGGCGTCGATGTGAGCGTAGTGACGCTTAGCCGTCCAGTACTCCGAGTGATGGAGCGAGATGGTAATACCGCGAGCCTTTTCTTCTGGGGCGTTGTCGATACCGTCAACTCCTTCAACCCGCGCACCATAACCCTTGTCCTTATTGAGATCGAGGGTATGTAAAATTGCCGCCGTGAGCGTGGTCTTGCCGTGGTCAACGTGACCAATCGTACCGACGTTAACGTGTGGCTTGGAACGATCAAATGTGTCTGCCATAAAACTTTATATATTGCCTAGTAAATTTTTAATAATAAACGACGAAAGTTAGGCGCGCGTAATGCGTAGCACCATCCTAGCAGAGACGAGAAAGATGTCAAATGGGCCACGAAAAAGGCGCCCCCTCATGAGGGCGCCTAAGCGTGTGACGCAACAGGATGTAGTGATGCTCACACCAGGAGCCAGTAGCCCGGCGCGAGCGCGAGCCGCTCCGACCGGCCCGGATGGGCCGAGAGGGGCGGCGAAGCGCGCGGAGCTGCCTGCTCCCCATTGGTAATCGTGGCCGTCATGGTGATAGCCGGCGCCCACGTGACGCTCGGGATGTTCGCCGAATGATTATACCCATTACTGAGCGCCGCCTCCGGGGGAGGCAGGTACCAGGCGAGCGCGAAACAGAAGGTAATTACCGGCAAAAGTCTCATAAGCACCTCCTGAGCAAAAAGTGAGGACGCCTGCCAACCTTCAGATTGGCAGAGATACAGGATCACCTACCTTTCTTGGCTTCGAGCTCATGATAAGTCTCCCAGACTCAACTCCCACGAGCTGAGCAGTCTAGGAATTAGCGTAACGCAAACTGTACTAGAGCGCAAGAGTCCTTACTGTCGGGCCTCGATAATCTTCTGCGCCACGTTAGCGGGAACGATTTCGTAGCGGTCAAACTCCATGTTGAAGGTGCCGCGACCCTCGGTCATCGAACGCAACGCCGTCATATAACCAAACATTTCAGACAGTGGCACTCGAGCGCGAATCACCTTGGCGAGACCGCGATCTTCCATACTTTCGATCTGACCACGCTTACCCGAGAGCGAACCAGTGATGTCGCCCATGAACTTCTCCGGCACCACTACTTCCACCTTCATCACCGGCTCAAGGATAACGGGCTTGGCGCGCTTAGCCGCGTCTTGCAAAGCCATCGAACCAGCAATCTTAAAGGCCATTTCCGACGAGTCCACGTCGTGGTAAGAACCGTCGTAGAGCTCACAGGAGACATCAACTAGCTGGAAGCCAGCCACCACGCCGCGTTCCAAACCCTCCTTGACTCCCTTCTCCGTCGGACTAATAAATTCCTGAGGCACAACACCACCCTTAATCGAGTTAATAAATTCGAAGTGCGCTTCGCGCGAAACGTTTTTAGGAATCTTGGCCTCGGGATCAAGCGCCTCAAGGGGCTTAATGCGGATGCGCACGTGACCGTACTGACCGCGACCACCCGACTGCTTAATATATTTACCTTCGGCTTCGGCCGGTGCGGTAATCGTCTCCTTGTAAGCCACCTGCGGCTTACCAACATTGGCCTCAACGTTAAACTCGCGCTTCATGCGGTCAACAATAATTTCCAAATGTAGTTCGCCCATACCCGAGATAATCGTCTCACCCGTCTCCTCATCAGTTTTAATTCGGAAGGTTGGATCCTCATCGGCTAATTTCTTAAGGGCGATACCCATCTTCTCCTGGTCGGCCTTAGTTTTTGGCTCAATGCGCAACGAAATAACTGGCTCCGGAATATCGATGCCTTCTAGCAAGATCGGATGATTAGGATCACAGAGCGTGTCCCCTGTTTTCGTATCCTTCATCCCAACGGTCGCGGCAATGTTACCAGCAAAGATCTCCTTAATTTCCTGGCGCTCATTGGCGTGCAGACGCACGATGCGACTAATGCGCTCCTGCTGACCGGTGCGGGTGTTCAAAACATAAGAACCCGCCGTTAATTTACCGGAATAAACGCGGAAGAACGTCAGCGAACCAACAAACGGATCGGTCGCAGTTTTAAAAGCGAGAGCCGAAAAGATACCTTCGTCCGCGGCCTGGACTAAAAGTGGTTCATTAGTTTTTTGATCAACAGCTTTGGTGGGCGGAATATCTACCGGTGAAGGCAGGTAATAAGCGACGCCATCGAGTACTAATTGAACGCCCTTGTTCTTCAGAGCCGAGCCACAAAAGACTGGGAAAATATGGTTAGCGATCGTCGCATGACGTAAAATTTCGCGCAACTTTGGCAGAGGAATCTCCTTGCCCTCCAAATAATCATTCATCGCGACATCGTCATGTTCAACGATTTTCTCCACCATTGTGGCGCGCTCTTTGGTCGCCAAATCTTTCAGCGAATCTGGGATCGGGCCACGAATAATTTTTTCTCCCTTATCGCCCTCAAAGGTCACATACTCCATCGTCATTAGATCAACAATGCCCTTAAATTGGTCCTCGTGACCATCAGGAATTTGAACCTTAACGGCCTTAGGTGACAAGCGGTCCAAAATTGATTGGAACGAACGCTCGAAAGAGGCGCCTGTCCGATCGAGTTTGTTGATAAAACAAATTCGCGGCACCTTATAATCGTCGGCATAATGCCAGTTGGTTTCTGATTGTGGTTCAACTCCCGCCACGCCATCAAACACCACCACGGCGCCGTCGAGTACGCGCAAACTGCGCTTTACCTCGATCGTAAAGTCGATGTGCCCTGGCGTATCGATAATGTTGAGCTTAACTTTATGAGACTCTTTCTCGCTCTCAGCGGCTTGGGTCGGCGTCCAAAAAGCGGTCGTCGCGGCGGCAGTGATCGTAATGCCGCGCTCCTTCTCTTGCTCCATCCAGTCCATGGTGGCGGCTCCTTCGTGAACCTCACCAATCTTATGTGACAAACCAGTATAAAAAAGAATGCGCTCCGACGTTGTCGTCTTGCCCGCATCAATGTGGGCAATCACACCAAAATTACGAATCTTCTCAATGGGATAATCTGCCATGATAATTAAAACCTAATATTAAATTTTATAGTAACAAATTTTTAAGCCCGAGGAGCGCTGGAGCGGGCAAAGTGGGCAAAAGCGCGGTTGGCTTCGGCCATTTTGTGAACGTTCTCGCGCTTCTTAACGGCCTCACCCTCATTCTTGCTGGCGGCAATAATCTCATCCGCTAAACGACTTTGCATTGGCTTACCTCCCTTGCCGCGAGCGAATTCGATCAACCAACGGAGAGACAGGGCCAAGCGGCGCTCAGGACTAACCTCGTGAGGAATCTGATAGTTAGCGCCACCAACCCGTCGCGTCTTGATCTCCATCAGCGGACCGGCATTCTTAAGAGCGTCTTCGTAAACCTCAAGCGGATCGCGCTTAGTCTTTTCGGCAATCTCAGCAAACGCACCGTAAACGATGCCGCTGGCGATGTGCTTATGGCCCTTCTCCATAATATAGTTCACCAATTTAGCCACCTTGGGTGAATTAAACTTCTGGTCGGGATTAACTAGACGCTTAGACTTGAGTTTGCGACGCATAAAAAATTATTTCTTAGGCTTCTTAGCACCGTACTTGGATCGGGCTTGCATGCGCTTCTCGACGCCTTCGGCATCCAAACGGCCGCGGACAATGTGATAACGAACACCAG
>CAYUHC010000002.1:0-971 GCA_964444555.1 uncultured Candidatus Saccharibacteria bacterium
AGCTATACTGCGGTGAATACGTTCTCGAGTCTTGTACTCACCGCCCGTCAAGCCAGGGGAGCCGGGAGTACCCGAAGTTCCGCATTTTGCGGGCCGAAGGTAAGCTTGGTAACAAGGGTTAAGTCGTAACAAGGCACGGGTAGCGGAAGCTGCTCGTGGATTTATTCAGGTGAAAACTCGCTCGCTTTATGGCGCTTAGGCGCCGTGGGGTTGAGCTTATAGTAAGTCGATTGTCTCAGCGTTACGTTGGGACGCTTGGCCACCGAGTTAATGGTGGAGACGATAAGAGCAGTCTTTAAATGCTTTTTGGCACCAGGAAAGACTGGCAGTGGAACGGAACAAAAGAAAGCTAGTAAACATCTCACTATTGACATATTTTTATACCATGATACAATCATGGTTAGTTTTGGTGGCTGAGGAAATGGGGATGTACCCATAATCCGCAGTCTCTCGGAGTAGGAGATCCGAGTTGAAACTTTCCATCTTCTTTAGTTGCGCCGCCATCGGCTTAATGGCCGAGGCGGCGCTGGCCGAACGTCCGCCAGTGGTCCTGATCCAGGCTCTGCGAATCGTGGAGTCTGGAGGCAATTCGGCGGAAGTCGGAGATCGCCATCTGCGCCACAGGGCGTACGGTGATCTCCAGATCCGCCAGCCGTGCGTTGACGACGTCAACGCACGGTACGGCACGAAATATCGTGCCGAGGATTGCCGAGGCAATCCGGCGTTGTCGGCAGAGATTTGTGCCAAGTACATAAATCTCTACGCGACCCAGAAATTTTTGGGTCGACGGCCGACATTAGAAGATATGGCTCGCATTTGGAATGGCGGGCCCACGGGATGGAAGAAGACCAGTACACGGAAGTACTGGACCAAGGTTAAGGCGGAGTTGGCGCGGAAGTAGCCAAGGCCTAACCCTGGGGAATTGAAGACATGGAGGTCGCCGCGTGGTGGAATCACAGGCGACTTTTTTT
>CAYUHC010000002.1:981-19290 GCA_964444555.1 uncultured Candidatus Saccharibacteria bacterium
TGATACTTCGGGCGTATAGTTCAGTGGTAGAACGCTGTCCTGATAAGACAGAGGTCGTAAGTTCGATTCTTACTACGCCCACCCCAGCCGGAGTGGTGAAATTGGCAGACACGCACGCTTCAGAGGCGTGTGAGCTCACGCTCGTGGAGGTTCAAATCCTCTCTCCGGCACCGAAATTTATGCACGATAATCGTGAGGCTTGGGAGCGAGAGTACCAAAATTTTTCTTTACTTAATCACGCTTTTTCGCCAACCCTGCAGTCGAACGCGAGTGACTTTGTTCGGTGGCTGCGTCGAGAGCGGGGAGTTTCACTCGAGGGCGCGCGAGTCCTCGACTTGGGTTCTGGCGTGGGGCGCAATGCCATTGAACTAGCTCGTCGAGGAGCCCACGTTACGGGGCTAGAGTTTTCCTCGCGGGCCATTGAGTTGGCGCGAGAGCGTTCAGTGGCAGCGGGAGTGACGGTAGAATATTTATGTCATGATGTTGGGACGACTTATCCATTCTCCGATCAGTCTTTTGATCTGGCGTTTGACATTACTTGCACTAATTCTTTATCTCGCACTGGCCGAGAAATTTATTTAGCCGAGACTCGTCGAGTGCTGGCCCCAGGGGGTTGGTTATTCGTTCGCGCTCTGGCATTGGATGGTGATCGCCACGCGGCCACTTTGCTTAAACGTTTTCCGGGTACTGAGCCAGACACTTATGTCTTGCCGGGGCTTGGCGTTACCGAACGCGTCTTTAGGCGGGAGGATTTTTTGGCTACTTATCAGCCCTATTTTAAGGTGGTAGAGCTGATCAAAATTAGTCGGTATGTTACATTTAAGGGACAAAAGTATAAGCGCAATTACTGGATTGCCTATCTGCAAAAACATGACTAATTGGCAAGAATTTTTCCGAGGTAAAAAGATTACCGTGATGGGTTTGGGTCTGTTGGGGCGTGGCCTGGGAGACGTTAAATTTTTGGCTTCGCTGGGAGCCGAGTTGACGGTGACGGATCTAAAGACGGCCGAGCAGTTGGCTAGCTCGCTTAATCCTTTAAAAAAGTTTTCTAATATTAAGTATGTTTTAGGCGAACATCGCTTGGCCGATTTTAAGACTGCCGATTTGGTAATTAAAGCGGCCGGCGTGCCGCTTGACTCGCCTTATGTGGCGGCGGCTTTAGCGGCGAGCGTACCAGTTTATATGAGCACGGCGTTGTTTGTTAAGTTTTTACCCCCTAAAACAACCGTGATCGGCGTCACGGGGACGCGAGGCAAATCAACCACGACGCAGTTGATTTACGAAATAATTAAGGCGGCTGGTCGGCGAGTGCATTTGGGTGGCAATGTGCGCGGGTTATCCACGCTCGCTCAATTGCCCAAGGTGCGGCCAGGTGATGCCGTTGTTTTGGAGTTAGACTCTTGGCAGTTGCAGGGTTTTGGTGATTTAAAGATTAGTCCGGACGTAGCTGTCTTTACTACTTTTTATCCCGATCATTTAAACTATTACAATAATGATCTGGATTTATATTTTAGAGACAAGGCTAATCTTTTTCGTCATCAAACCTCCGAACAAGTCTTGATTGCTGGTCAGCAATTTGCGCGAGGGCCCCTACGTCAGCGATTACTGCGAGTTAATCCGGAGGTTAATTTAATTACTCCGCGCCCGGCTGATTGGCCGGCTTTGTCGGCTTTAGGAATGATCGGAGAGCATAATCGTCACAACGCGACCCTGGCAATTTTGGCCGCTCGTCAGCTGGGGATCCAGGCCGGGGTAATTACTAAAACGGTAAAAAAGTTTACGGGCGTGCCGGGGCGATTAGAACTGGTGCGAGTGGTGAAGAAAGTTTCTTGGTATAACGACACCACGAGCACGACGCCGGAGGCTTTGGTGGCGGCGCTTGAGGCTTTGAGTCAAAAATTTGGTCAGAAAAAAATCACGTTAATTATGGGTGGGGCCGATAAGAAATTAGATTTTAAAAAAGCTCGCCAGGCGTGGCAAAAATATTGTCGGCAGATTATTTTGTTGCCCGGTTCTGGGACGGAGAGATTGCGACAGGCTAAGTTAATTTCTGGTCAGCCAGTTAGCAGTATGAAGGCGGCGGTGCTCCAGTGTCGCGCGCTGGCTCGCCCGGGCGAGGCGGTAGTGTTGAGTCCGGGCTTTGCTTCTTTTGGTCCACCGCCGGGCGGTTTTAAAAATGAGTTTGATCGTGGGGATCAGTTTAATCGAGCCGTTAAATTGTTATAATTGAATGATGATTTCGACCCGGGGCGGAGCGGGGGTGGTTGGCCTGTTGCTGGTCGCCGTTATTTTGGTGGCCGGCGGAGTGATTTGGTGGGCGCAAGATGAAGCGGTAAAACCGACGGCCACTTCCACGGTGGCGACCACCTCAAGTGCTACTACGCGATCTCGGTTTCGCCAAAGTTCGTGGCGGCGTCCAGGTTTGAGCAACGAGACGCGAGGGGCCTTGCGAGCTGGTGATGTGGCGAGGCGTGCCGTGGCCTTGAGTTGGGGCGATCAAGCTTTTTCCGTGACGGTTGAGGGTCAAGATCACGAGGTTAAGTTGGTGTCGCCCAGCGGTCGGCAGGTGGCGGCTCAGGGTTTTAGGTACAATCCCGTTACTGGCCAGATGGAGTGGGATTTTTTGGTGCCAGATAATCGGGAGAGTGGCGAATGGGAAGTGGTGATTACCGCGCCACCAACTTCTTCTACCGATTCTGACGAAGATGATGACGACGAGGACGTTGATTATCAGATCCATCCGCCCGCTTTTGAAGAGAATCCTTTGGTTCACGATCAGACGCCGCCCGTGATTGATGCGACCCCGGGAGTTGATTTGTCGATTTTGGTTGAAGAAACTTTTATGACGGATTCGGGTTCGATGGTTCGGCCAGTAGTGGGAGCGCGAGTGGTGGCTGGAGTAACTGATCCGTCGGGAGATGTCTTGGCGGTTGAGTTGCCAGCAGTTAGTGGTCAGCCCGGCAATTACGCGGGAGTTTATCCTAATCGTGGCGAAGTTGGTATTTATCGGATTGAGTATGAGATCACGGGGCAAGACAGTACTGGCCGACAATTTGTTCATTACGCTTATGGACAGTTTGAAATTGTGGCCACCGCCGGAGGCGGCTCGACGAGCACTAATCAGTGGTATAAAAAATATGATATTAATCGCGCGGGCGACGTTCGTTTGTTAAATTATTAGATGATGAAAGTTCACTTTATTGGTATTGGCGGGATTGGTGTTTCGGCGATTGCGCGGATGTTGTTGGCCGAGGGTGCGGAGGTCAGTGGCTCGGATCAAGCCGCTGGTCAGGTGACAGCCGAATTGGAAAAGTTGGGTGCTAAAATCTCGATTGGTCATCGGGCCGAAAATGTTCCGGTGGGAGTGGGGTTGGTGGTCTACACGATCGCGATTACCCAAGATAATCCGGAGTGGCTGCGCGCGCGCGAGTTGGGGGTGGAGCTAGTGTCTTATCCTGAATATTTGGGAAGAATTTCGGCCTCTAAATTTACGATTGCCGTGGCGGGGACTCATGGCAAAACGACGACGACGGCGATGGTGACAGAAATTTTGGTGGCGGCGGGACTTGATCCAACAGTGATCGTGGGCAGTTTTCTGAAGGGACAAAAAAGTAATTTTATTGCCGGGAAAAGCGATTTGTTGGTGGTGGAGGCGTGCGAATATCGTCGATCGTTTTTAAACCTTTCGCCACGAATTTTGATTATCACCAATATCGATAATGATCATCTTGATTACTACACTGACCTGGCCGATATCCAGCGAGCCTTTATCGAGTTAGTCGAAAAATTGCCACCAGATGGCTTGTTGATCACTCGACCGAAGGATCCAGTTTTGGCTCCGGTGGTGGCGGCTAGTCGGGCGCGCGTCTTGGATTACGAGCGGCTGGCCGAAGAGTTTTCTTTGAAAGTGCCCGGTGCTCACAACCGAGCCAACGCCAAGGCGGCGTTGGCGGTCGCGGCCGAACTACACGTGCCCTATGAGCGGGCCATGGCGGCGCTCGAGAATTTTGCTGGGACGTGGCGCCGCTTTGAATATCGTGGTGAACTGCCGAATGGGGCCAAAGTGTATGATGATTACGGCCATCACCCGACCGAGATCAAGGCGACGCTAGAGGCGGCGCGCAGTTTGAAGCCTAAGCGCTTGATTGTGGTTTTCCAACCCCATCTGTACAGCCGGACCAAGAAATTATTTGCCGATTTTGTGACGAGTTTGGGTCTGGCCGATTTGGTTTATTTGGCACCAATTTACGCGGCACGAGAGCCAGTCGATCCTTCGGTCACTAGTGATCAATTGGCCGAGGCGCTAGTGGCTGATGGCCGATCCGCCAAAGTTTATGATCGACTGGAGGCTATTGCCGAAACTTTAAAAGCCGAGTCAGTTTCTGGGGACGTGATTGTAACGATGGGCGCCGGTGATGTTGTGAAAGTGGCAGACCTTCTTGTATAATCGGGCAGTGGTAAATCGAGAAATAAAAAATTGGAATAATTTTTATCTAGGTCTGGCCGTGGTGGTGGTGGCTTTGATTGGCATCCCGCTCATTTTTAAACAATTGGCCCTGGTCGTTCTCGGGCTATTAATTGCTCTCTTTTCTCTGGCGCGTCCGGGGAGACTCGCCACTCCTTCATCAGCTGATCAGTCTTTGACTCATGCGGAGTAGTAAAATTTTGGCTGGGGGAGCTTTTTTGTTGGCGTTGATTCTTGCGGCTGGCTGGTGGTATGGCGAGCGAGCGGGTTGGTGGCTGGCCAGTCCTTATGTGGCCACTGGATCGCAGTCGGAGCTTGAGACTGAGCCAGCTCTGCCTCCGACTCCGAAGGTAAAACATTTGCCGGCGCCGGAGTCGGTAAAAGCTTTGTACATGACTCAGTGCGCCGCCGCGACACCCTCGCTCACTAATCATCTCTTGGCTCTCGCCTCGTCAACGGAAATCAATAGCATTGTTATTGATCTTAAGGATTACAGCGGCACCGTTTCTTTCCCCTCGGCGACGGCAGTGGCTGGTGGTCCGGGTTGCACGATTCCTAATTTTGCCGAACTGGTTGAGAAAATGCATGACCAAGATTTGTATGTCATCGGTCGCTTGACCGTCTTCCAAGATCCTTTGTTCACCAAAGTTCATCCCGAGTTGGCTGTTCAGAGTAAGGGCCGTGGCGGGCCATGGAAAGATCGCAAGGGGCTATCTTTTGTCGATGTTGGCGCGCGACCTTTTTGGACTTATATCGAGTCCCTGGCGGGGGAGGCGTACGAGTTGGGGGTGGACGAAATAAATTTTGATTACATCCGCTACCCCTCAGATGGTGACATGAGCGATACCGAATATACTCACTCGGTCGGTCCTAAGGCCGAGATGCTTGAGCAATTTTTTCAAACGCTTACGTCTTCGCTCCGCTCAAAATTTACTAATCCGCCGATTATTCTTTCGGCTGATCTGTTTGGCATGACGGCCACTAATTACGATGACTTAAATATTGGTCAGGTTTTAGAGCGCGCGTTACCCCACTTTGATTATATTGCGCCGATGGTCTACCCCTCGCATTATCCGAAAAACTTTAATGGTTGGGCTAATCCCAACGAGCATGCTTACGATATTATTTTTTATTCGATGAGTCGGGCGGCCGAGCGGGCCGTGGCGACCACTACGCCAGTGGCAGGGCTGACTCATACTCGCCTAGGAACTTCGACGCCCGCCGTCTATGCTAAAGCCGCTTATTCGAAGGAGAAGTTGCGGCCTTGGTTGCAAGATTTTGACTATCCGGTGACCTACACGCCAGAGATGGTCCGCGCGCAGATCCAGGCCACTTACGATGCTGGTCTTGATTCCTGGATGATGTGGGATCCGGCGAATCGCTACACCTCTTCAGTTTACCAAGCGGAGTAGTTTGGGTTGGAGATTTTTGTCGGAGGTGGTTTATTTTGCTATAATGCCGGCAAATGGCACATGGGGTGACATACTTTGCCGAGACAGATTTTCGCGGTCAGCGAACTAGGTTTGGTATTAAGGATGAGGACCGCACGCGTCACGTCTACGTGATCGGTAAGACGGGTATGGGCAAGTCGACCTTGCTCGAAAATATGGCCGCTCAAGACATCCAAAATGGCAATGGGGTGGCTTTTATTGACCCACACGGTTCGGCCGTTGATAAACTCCTCGATTATGTTCCCGAGCACCGCATTAAGGATGTAATTTATTTTGCGCCTTTCGATCTAGATTATCCGATTTCTTTTAACGTTCTCGAGGACGTGGGCAAGGATCAGCGCCAGTTGGTGGTTAATGGTTTGATGAGCGCCTTTAAAAAGATTTGGGGTGAGGAATCCTGGTCGGATCGCATGGCCTACATCCTGACCAATATTTTGCTGGCGCTCTTGGAGTATCCTGGCGCGACCCTGCTTGGGGTTAATCGGATGATTGCAGACAAAGAGTACCGCAATAAGGTGGTGGCCAACGTCACTGACCCGAGCGTGAAGTCTTATTGGCTCGACGAATTTGCTAATTATACGGAACGTTTCGCGGCCGAGGCGACGCCGGCGATCCAAAACAAGATTGGTCAGTTTACGTCTAATCCGCTGATCCGCAACATTATCGGCCAGGAGCGCTCGTCGGTCGATTTTCGCAAAATTATGGATGAGCGAAAGATTTTGCTCATTAACTTGTCTAAGGGTCGGCTGGGCGAGGGTAATGCTAATTTGCTCGGCTCACTTTTAATTACCAAGATTTATTTGGCGGCGATGTCGCGGGCCAATCTCCCGCCCGCGCAATTAGCTCTGGCGCCGGAATTCTTTTTCTTTGTGGATGAGTTCCAGTCATTTGCTAATGAGTCGTTTGCCGATATTCTATCTGAGGCGCGCAAGTACCATTTGTCGCTGACGATTGCTCACCAATATGTGGAGCAGATGTCGGAGGAGGTTCGGGCGGCCGTTTTCGGTAACGTTGGCACCACGATCTCTTTCCGAGTCGGTCCTTTGGATGCGGAGATTTTTGAGAAGATTTACAATCCCACTTTTACCAAAGAGGACATGGTTAATTTGGGCCGCTTTCAAATGTATTTGTCGCTGATGATTGATGGGGTCGGGTCCACGCCTTTTTCGGCTCGGAATTTGCCACCAATTTCGCCACCGCCAGTTTCTTATCGTGACCGGATTATCGAATCTTCTCGTTCTCTCTACGCGGTGCCGCGGGTGGCGGTTGAAGAAAAGATTGGCAAGTGGCACAGCGAAACGCGGCAAAATAATTCGGCTAAGAGCGGCCCTCGGAATCCTCCGCCTCCACGGCCAGCTAGTTCGGCGCCCACGATGACTAAAGCCGCTCCGGCGATCCCCCGGCCGCCTCTAACGCCCCGGCCCACCCCACCTCGCGAGGCGGCTGATGGTTTTGTGCCGCTTAAAGAGTTAACGAAAGTTGCTCAACCTCCCAAGCTCGATCCACCAGAGCGATCAGTTTCTTTAGCGGCGCTCAAGCCTAAGATTGGGGGAGAGAAAAGTACTGGCAAGCACGCGGCAGATTTGAAAGACGTTTTGTTGGCTGTGCAGAAGGAGGCGCCAGTAAAAAAGGTGGAACCCAAGCCCGTTCCACCGCCCGCGCCGGTCGCGCCAATCAAGGCCGAAGTGCCCGAAGCCGATTTGCGTAAATTGCTTGAGTTGTGATGGCCGAAGCCAAAAGAGTTTTAGTTTTTTCGACTGCTTATCTGCCTTTAATCGGAGGCGCGGAATTAGCCGTCCATGAGTTAGCCAAACGTTTGCCAGAGTTTAAATTCGAAGTGGTGACGGCTCGTCTGCGTCCGGATTTGCCGGCGCAAGAGACAGTTGGAGCGGTGACCGTTCATCGAATTGGTCGAGGGCGACGCTCGGACAAATTTTTGCTACCAATAATTGGCCGCTCGCTGGTGCGTCAATTGATGGCCAAACAACCCGCGGCTATTTTTTGGTCAATAATGGCTAGTCAGGCAAGTATTTTGGCCACTTGGGCCAAGCGCCGTTACCCTCAAATTCCACTGGTTTTAACCCTGCAGGAGGGCGATACCGAAGACCATTTAAAGCGCTACGTGGGCGGTAGCGGCTTTTTATACCGCTGGCTGGTGCGTCCCTGGCATTTGGGGGTTTTTGAGCGGGCTAATCACATTACCGCGATTAGTCGAGATTTGCTTAATCGGGCTCGAAGTCATCGCTCGACGGTGCCCCTAACCTTGATTCCTAATGGCGTTGACCTCGATCATTTTCGCTGGCGTTCGCCAGCCGAGCTGCCCAAAAAAGAGACTAAAACGATTATCACCACTTCACGCTTGGTCGAAAAAAATGGGTTGTTTGATTTAATCGCGGCGCTGTCTTTTTTGCCACCTAATGTGGAGCTTAAAATTTTTGGTACTGGTCCGGATGAGTCGCGCCTGCGAGACTGGGCCGAGGAACGGGGAGTGATAGGGCGAGTCCATTTTGCGGGGCAGGCTGACCATCATCGAATCGCGCTTGAGTTAGCTCGGGCCGATGTGTTTGTGCGGCCATCGCTTTCTGAAGGTTTGGGGAATTCTTTTTTGGAAGCGATGGCCGTCGGCGTGCCGGTGATCGGCACGCCCGTGGGCGGCATTCCGGACTTCTTGCGTCCCGGTGAGACTGGTTGGAGTTGCCGCGTCCATGATCCCGAGAGCATCGCTCAGGCGGTGTCTTTGGTCTTGGCGCCCGAGAATCAGGATCGAGTCTTGGCTGTTGCTCAGGCCGCGAGGAGGCTAGTGGAGGAGCGTTTTGACTGGACAGTCTTGGCGCAGTCCCTTAGTCTGGTGTTTAAGAGTTTATGAGTCCTAAACCTCGCATTTTGCTAGTTACCGGCATCTACCCGCCCGACATCGGCGGCCCGGCTAAATATGCGCAAAATTTGGTTGAAACTTTTCGTAAATTAGGTCACCGAACCGAAGTTATTTCCTTTGGCCGATTTAGAAAATTTCCTTCAGGCCCGAGACATCTTTTATTTTTTCTAAAAATTTTAGTTCCTGTTTATCGCTCTGATCTGGTGTTAATTTTGGATACTTTTAGCGTCGCTTTGCCGGCCGTAGTAGCTGCTCGATTATTTGGTCGCAAAACCATCATTCGGGTTGGTGGCGACTTTCTCTGGGAATCTTATGTGGAGAGGATCCATCAGCCAATCACCTTGCCTAGTTTTTATCTTAATTTTGATTCCCTAAAGCTTAATTTAAAGGAACGAATAATAGAAAAAATAATTTATCAACTGCTTTGTTGGGCAGATGGCCTGGTTTTTAATAGTCAGTGGTTGTTAGATATCTGGAAGAATTTTTATGGTTTGAAGGATGGTCGGATTGTGGTCATCGATAATTTTTTTGATAAGCAGGAACCACTTCAGACTAAAAACAAAATCTTACTTTTTGCGGGTAGAGATTTGTATTTAAAAAATGAGCCGTTGATTGATAAGTTAAAGTTAGAGTTGAAGGTCTCCCACCCTACTTTTCAGGTTGTGAAGTGTCGACTCGCCCACGGTGATTTTGTTGAAAAATTACGATCTTCTTACGCCGTTCTCATTCCTTCTTTGTCGGAAGTTAATTCAAATATCGCAGCCGAAGCGATTTCTGGTGGGACTCCTTGTGTGATTACTTCATATTCGGGATTGTCTAACCAGCTAATGGTTGGAGTTCGAACTTTTGACCCAAATAATTTTGCAGATTTTGTTAGTCAGGTGGGGGCAATTTTGGAGGAAGATAATTATCGCCGCTTAATTGATCAAATTAAGAGAATTTCTTATCGGCGCTCGTGGGAAGAAATTTCTCAAGAATATTTAAAGTTTGCCAATCTTTTATGAAAGTTTTAAGCATTGGTTCAGACCGCAATTTATTTTTACCTGATAGTGACGTTGCTCGTCGTCAGGTTAAACACGCCGAGAAGCTTTCAGAGTTTCATATTGTCGTTTTTGCTAAAAAAACTTTGGGATTTTCTGCAATGAAGATTGGTGAAAATGTCTGGGTGCATCCGACTAATTCTTTCAGCCGTTGGCTGTATCCATTGGATGCGTTTTTTTTAAGTAAGCGATTTGGCGGGTTTGATTTGGTGACGGCTCAAGATCCTTTCGAATCTGGTTTGGCCGCGTGGTTGGCTTCTTGGAATTTTAACGCCTCTTTAGAGCTTCAGATTCACACGGATTTATTGAGTCCTTATTTTATCCGAGAGAGTTGGTTAAACTTGGTGAGAGTTGGATTGGCTAAGTTTTTATTGCCTCGTGCCGACCGAGTCCGGGTGGTTAGTCAGAGGATTGCCGATTCACTAGCCACGGCTGGTCTAAGACTAAAAACGGCCCCTGAAGTTCGTCCCATTGCGATTGATAAGGAAAAAATCAAAGATCAGCCAATTGCGGTTGATCTAAAGGTTAAGTATCCTCAGTTTGAAAAAATAATTTTAATGGCTAGCCGGCTAAGCCGCGAGAAGAATATTAATCTAGCTATTGAGGCCATGTCCCAGGTTGTAAAGATCCGTCCGAATATCGGCCTGATTATCGTTGGCTCGGGTCCAGAAGAGGTGTTTTTAAAGCGACAGATTAATCGCTTGCAGCTAGAAAACAATATTTTTTTTGAACCCTGGTTAAAGCGCGAGCAGATTATTTCTTATGCTAAAACAGGCGATTTGTTTTTGGTAACCTCTTGGTATGAGGGTTATGGTTTAACTTTGGTTGAGGCCCAAGCGGCTGGTTGTAAGATCGTTTCTACTGATGTTGGTGTCGCAAAAGAGTTGGGGGCAATCATCACCCCTTACGATGCAACCAAGCTTAGCCGAATAATATTAGATCAAATATGAGATTGCTTTTTATTACTCAAAAGGTTGATCGCTCAGATGATTTGCTTGGCGTTTACCATGAATGGATCAAGGAGTTGGCTTTGCGAGCAAAACAGATTCACGTGATTTGTCTTTATGAGGGAGAGTCTGATTTGCCCAGCAATGTGTTTGTCTATTCTTTGGGCAAGGAAATTGGTCGATCCAGATTAAAATATCTTTGGCGATTTTTTGTTTATTTGTGGCGACGGCGGAGTGAGTACGACGAAGTTTTTGTTCATATGAACCCGGAGTATGTAGTGTTGGCGGGTTGGTGGTGGAGACTGACCCGCAAAAAAATTACTTTTTGGTATGCCCACTACCTTAAGACTTGGCAACTGGTTATTGCTAGCTGGTTTGCTGATCAGATCTTAACCTCGGTCACTCAAGCCTTTCCTTTTTCTTCTCTTAAAGTAAAAGCAGTGGGACAGGGTATAGATGTGGAGCGTTTTTGTTTAGTCCCTCGGGTGAGGCCGAGCCAGCCGATAAGATTGTTGTTTGTCGGAAGAATTTCACCGGTAAAAGATTTGTTGACTCTAATTGAGGCTGCCCGAGAGCTCCAATCGAGACAAATTCCCTTTGTTCTTAATATTGTTGGTGAACCAGGAGAAAAAGACCATCAGTATTTTGATCAAGTTAAATTAAAAATTAGTCAGGCTGAAATAGATGACCGTGTTTTTTGGTTGAGGAAAAGACCCAACAATCAAATGCCAGAAATTTACCAGGAGCATGATTTATACATCAATCTGACTAGAACTGGGAGTTTTGATAAAACCACCCTGGAGGCGATGGCTTGTGGGTGTTTGGTTTTGACCGCCAACCAGGCCTTTTTCGATGTTCTACCTGCTTTGTGGAGTGATGATCATGTTTTTAGAGAGGGTGATCCTATTGATCTGGCAGACAGAATTAGTGGTCTTTTGGGTCGGGATGGATTATTTTGGTCTCAGCGCGGTCAAGATCTTCGTGATATAATCGTCGAGAATCATAGTCTAAAACGGTTAATGAACAAATTAATATGAAGAAAATTCTTTTCATTACCAGCGAGTCTTTGCAAGACCCCAAGCGCGGAACGCCGATAAGAATTTTAAATTTTATTAAGCAATTACAAAAAGCTCACGAAGTTGTGGTTTCGTCGCCAGCGATCGATCAAGGTTTTAGTGATAAATATCGTGCTTACCCCAGTGGTTCGGTGTGGTCTAAAATTAGCTATTTCAAAAAAATAATCACGAGTGAAAAAATCGAGATCGTCTTAACGGCAACTGATATCGACATTGGATTGCCGGTTTGGCTCAAGTTTTTTGCGGGAGTAAAGATTGGTATGGATCTTCATGGGTTATATGCGGCAGAAATGTACTTCCAGGGCCATATGGGTTGTTTAAAGAGTCGATTGCTCCAACTGAAAATAAATTTTTTAATTCGTTTTTATGATCTAGTTTTTGTGGTCTCTCCAAAATTAATCGAGTATTACGGTCCTCGACTGAAGAAGGGGGTTGTCATTTATGGTGGAGTAACAGAAAAAGAATTTTATAACGGACCACACAATAATCCGCCAATTTTTACTATTGGCTACACCGGCAACGCGAAACCCTATCAGGGGATTGATTATCTTTTGAACACCGCCGCGGAGATCAAACGGAAAAATATTTTTCCGTTTCGGCTTAATATGATTATGTCGAGCGGCCGTGGAGAAATTGAGGATACCTTAAGTAGACTAGAATTAACAGACGTCGCTGATCTCCATTTTAAGGCATCTCACGAGGAGGTGCCGGCGCTAATTGCCTCCTCGAACGTCTTGGTAATTGCACGTCCGAGTGTGGATATGACCGAGTACGCTTATCCTTCAAAGTTGCCCGAGTACCTGGCTACCGGTATCCCGGTTATTACTACTAAGGTTGGTCCGGTTGAGGAGTTATTTAAGGATGAGGACTGTATTATTGTTATCCCTCCGGTGGAGGTTGAAAAAAACTTAGAGCAATCCTTGCTCGAGTTATATCAATTAAGCCAAGAAGATCGCCGAGCTATTGGTCAGCGAGCGATTGCCTTTGTGCGCTCGCGTCTAACTTGGGATATACTAGGCCAAACCATTAATCAAAGTTTGGAACAATTATAATTATGGCGACCGAGACTTTGGATTATAAAAAGATGTGGGAGGATATTGGCGAAGACGCCGGTCGGGGTTACTTAGCCATAAAATTTAAACCGACTTATCGTATCGGATTAACAAACTTTGTAAGGGAGGAGGCGATTTACCAATACCTTGATCCTAAACCAACGGATAAAGTTCTAGATGTTGGTTGCGCTTCGGGGCGACAGATTTTTAGAATCATTGATCGGGTGGCTGAGGGGCACGGTGTTGATATCGCCGAAAGTTTTATTGCTGCTGCCAACTCATTTAAGGATGAAAAGGGTATTACTAATGCTTTTTTTAAGGTGGCAGTGATTGAGGCTTTGCCTTACTCTGATCAATATTTTGACAAGGTGATTTGCGGAGAAGTTTTGGAACACGTGTTTGATAAGGATCTGGCTTTGGCCGAACTCTCACGAGTTTTAAAAAGTGGCGGCACCTTGATTATTACGGTCCCCAATCTTAATGCCGATGGCACGTGGTGGGGTCGATTACTCCGTTTTCTAAAAATTAGGTCATTTGTGCCAATGGAAAAATTTTCTCAGCAAGAGCTTAGGAAGCACGGTGACTCACACGTTAGAGAGTTCAGCGCTAAAACGATGAGATTTTGGCTGGAGAATCGTGGCTGGAAAGTGGAAAACATAACAACCGCCTCTTTTGTTGATGGACCTTGGGTGGATTGGCTGCTCAAGGTGCCACTGCATACGCCGCCCCTCCGTTGGTTAATAATTAAATTTGAGCAAGCCCTTACCGGATTAAATTTAAAGTGGGGGAGACATCTGGTAGTTAAGGCCAAAAAGATATGAAAGAAAGAAATATTCATTGGTTGTCTCGATTTTTTCTTTCGTTAACCAAAATCATCGGCCGAGGAGTTAAATCACTTCGGGTGCCACTTTTTAGCACTGACTTTATGTCGGCTTGGGCGTGGCAGGCGCCCAATGGGGATATTTACACCGCAGTAAAAACCGCCCCGGCGGTCGTTGTCTTGCCTTATCTAAAAGAGGGCGACGATTGTCACGTAGTTTTGATTGAGCAGTCGCGACCAGAAAATAATAATCAAAAAATTCTTAAAACTATCGGTGGTTATGTTGGCGAAGGTGAGACGCCCGAGCAGGCCGTGGTTCGAAATCTCGATAATAAGCTTAAATTAAAAGTTGATCCCGGTCGGCTGGAAGCGGACGGTCGGATGCTTGGGTATACGGTGGTTGATATTCCTATTTGGATTTTTCGAGTTGAACTTACTGACGAAGAAGTTAAAAAAGTTATTAATTTTAATTCGCCCGATATTAGCGTGCGTCTACTACCACTTAAACAGGCCACAGAAATGGCTAAATTAGGACAAGTGGGGGATGATGCCACGGCCGTTCCTCTCTTTAAATTGTATTGTGACAAAATTTGAAAATTGGGTTAAGAATGGTAGTATGGAGGGTACTAAATTTTACATATGGCTAGAATTTTAATCACAGGAAATCGGGGAGTGGTGGGGAGTTGGTTAGAGAAAATCTTGAAGGAAAGGGGCCACCAGGTTTTTGGTTTGGATCTATTCCATCAGGTTGGTTCGGTTGGCTTTGAGCACGAGATGTCCCGGGGGCAATTTAATTATGCTCGTTGTGATGTGGCGAATTTTCGTCAGCTGGAGCGCGTTTTTGAGAAGGCTGGCCCCTTTGACTATGTTTACCATTGTGCCGCAGAGTTTGGGCGTTGGAACGGCGAGGATTATTATGAGCAAGTCTGGTTAACGAACGCGATTGGCACAAAAAACATTGTAAGGTTGCAAGAAAAACTTGGATTCAAATTAATCCACTTCTCTTCTTCAGAGGTGTATGGTGATTATCCTCAATTGATGAGAGAAAGCGTGATGGATGAGGTTGAAATTAAGCAAATGAATGATTACGCCCTTTCCAAGTGGGTTAACGAGCAGCAGATTCGCAACTCGGCGATAAAACATGGCACCGAAACGGTGATTGTTCGCCTGTTTAATACCTATGGCCCTGGTGAGTGGTATCATCCCTACCGCAGTGTTAACTGTAAATTTTCTTATCATTTGTTGCACGGTATTCCGATAACTGTTTATCGTGGGCACAGTCGCACTTCGACCTATCTTGAGGATACTTGTCGGACTTTGGCCAATATCGTTGATAATTTTAAGCCGGGGGAGGTTTACAATATTGGAGGCAAAGATTTGCACGATATTGAAACGTTGGCCGAAATTATTTGGAAGCATACCGGGGCGTCAAAATCTCTAATTAACTATGCGGAGAGTGAGGTGCTCACCACTAAGCATAAATTGGTAGATAGCGTTAAGGCTGAGCGTGATCTTGGGCATACCACAACGGTTAGTTTGGATGAGGGTGTGCGTCGGACAATTGATTGGATGAAGGAGTATTATCATCTAAAATAACTCTGTGTCTAAGAATTTAAAGCAGTTTGCTTCCTATGTTCTCATGGGTGGACTGGCTTTTGGGCTTAACTTGGGGCTAACTTTTGTTTTGACGGAGTATTTGGGTTTTTGGTATCTTCTTTCCGTTATTCTTGGGACGTTGGCAAGCTGGACAGCAATGTTTTTTTTGAACTCAAACTTCACTTTTAGGGTTGAGTCGGACGGCAAGGTCGGGGTGCGGTATCTAAAAAACATAATTTTGTATTTAGTTTTGGCGCCGATAGGTTGGGGCCTAGTTTATGTTTTGACGACAGTTTTGGGGGTCTTTTATTTATTGTCACAAGTTATTGTAGTTGCTAGTATGGCGCTTATTAGCTTTTTGTTAAGTCGAAATTATATATTTGAAGTAACTGGGCAGAGATTATGAAAGCAGTCATCTTGGCCGCTGGTCGCGGTAACCGTATGCAGCCCCTGACCGACCTGGTTCCTAAACCGCTGGTCGCGATACGGGGTAAAACTTTTATCGCGCGGACGATTGAAGCCCTTTTGGGTAGTGGTCAAGTGGACGAGTTAATCATTGTTGTTGGCTATTTGGGCGATCAGATTATTAAGTTTGTTGCGGAAAATTATCCGAAGGTTTCGACTCGATTTGTCGTTCAGAAAGAATTGGCTGGAACGGGCAAAGCTCTTGAGCTAGTTCGTCCATTTATTTACCCAGAAGAGAGGTTTGTTGTTTGTTACACCGACGAATATTTTACGACGGAGGATGTTAATAAATGTTTGGCTCATGAATTTAGTTGGATCTCGTTAAGAGTTAAGCACCCCGAGCGGTCGGCTTTGCCGGTTTTGGGACCCGATGGTCGGGTGATGTCGGTGGTGGAGAAGCCAGAACGACCAAGTTCTGATCGGGTTTTGGGAGGGGCGATGGTTGTTAGTGGTAGGATTTTTGATTATCAGGTACCACCTCATCGATCTACGGGCGAATATCATTTGGCCGAAATGATGATTGGGTTCACGGCCAACCACGCTGTTTATGCTGTCCCCGCTTGTCATAACTACTCTTTTAGCACGGCAGAGGAAGTTGACAGATTTAACCGAGGGGAGGAAGATGTGACCATTGACTTTAAATAAAAAACCATGATTTCGGTTGTCGTGCCTGTCTATAACGAAGAAGCCTCAATAAAAAAGCTCCATCAGCGCTTGGTGGATGTTTTGCGTCAGCAAAATCGCGGCTTTGAAATAGTTTTCGTTAATGACGGTTCTAGTGATCAGACTGAAACGGTGGCCAAAACGCTTCGACCACTTAGATTGATTTCTCTGCAACGTAATTATGGCCAAACTCCAGCGATTGACGTGGGTATTTATCAAGCTCGTGGCGAGATTATTATTCTCATTGACGCTGATCTGCAAAATGATCCAGCCGACATTCTTAAGCTCTTGGCCAAATTAGATGAGGGATACGATGTGGTGGTTGGTGGGCGCCAAGAGCGACATGATCATTGGACGCGAAAGGTTTTTTCAAAAATTGCCAATGCGATTGCTCGGAGATTGCTTGATCTGCCGCTTCACGATTTTGGCTGTGGGTTAAAAATTTATCGTTCTAAATTTATTAAAGATTTTAGATTGTGGGGCGAAGCTCAAGTTTTTTTGCCAGCGGTGGCCAAGCAGCGCGGCGCCCGATTGGCCGAGGTTGTGATTCCGCACTATGCTCGAGAGATGGGGGTGGCAAAAGTTCGTATTAGCAAGATGGTCAAGGGGGTTTTTGATCTGTTGGGCATAGTTTTTTCGGTGAAATATTTTGCTAGACCCTTACGTTTCTTTGGTGGCGTAGCTTTACTAATGACCGCTTTGGCCGTACTCGCTTTTGGATCCTCAATTTACTTGAAGGTTGGGGGAGTCTTAAATTTTTCTGATACGCCACTGCCCATCGTCGGTACCCTCTTTACTATTTTGGCGGTTACTTTGTTTATGATGGGTTTTTTGGCCGAAATGTTGTTGCGCCTGCATTATTCTGTAACGAATTCTTCTCCCTACGTGGTTAGGGAAGTTTGCGATCAGCCTTAAATGAATAGTCGACCAAAAATCTTATTGATTGGTAATGGTCGCTTTGGTCAGCACCATCGCCGGATTTGGGAAAAACTTGCCTCAGCGGGAAAAATTGAACTTGTGGGTGTGGTTACTAAAAATTCTGGGCCCAAGCTGACACCCGCCTTGCTGACTTCGGTAGATGCGGTGGATATTGTGACGCCGGCGGAGACTCATTTTGCGATCGTCAAAAAGTGTTTGCCTTACACGAATGTTTTTGTGGAAAAACCGCTAGCTAGCAACTCACGGCAGGCTCGGTTGTTAGTTAATTTGGCTAAGCAACACAAGAAGGTTTTAGTTGTTGGTCATATTTACCGTTTCCACCCAGTAATTAAAAAGTTAAAAGAACTATCAAAGAAGATTAATCCGAAGTTTTGTAAAATTAGTGGTCGTTTTATTAGCCCCCTGGAAACTTGGCGTCAAGAAAAACCAGCTTTTGAAAAACTACACTTTTTTGATATCGTCGACTTCCTTTGGTCAGAAAAACCAAAAACAATTTGGAGCAAGAACAGCCAAGCTTTTCAGGCGGTCGACCTCTCTTATCCGAATGGTTTGCTGGCCCATTTTGATTTGGGTTGGCGGGGGAAGATCAAGGAGCGTCGCTTGTGGATAAAGACGCCGATAGCCAATTATGACTGTGATCTGGTTTCTGGAGTTATTATGGTGACCAATAAATCTGGCCAGAAAATCATCACCTGTTCGATGAGTCTGGAGCCTCTAGAAAGTGAACTTTCGGCGTTTATTAAAAAAATTAAAGGGGGAAAAATCGAGGTTCCGGGTGGTGAGGTTGGTGCCAGGATGGTTGAAATTGCTGAGGCAACCCTTAAGGCGCCAAAACAATTAAAAATCGCTGTTATTGGTGGGGGGATTTTCGGTACTACTATGGCTCTCCACTTGGCTGACCAGGCAAAGGTGGTAATTTT
>CAYUHC010000002.1:19317-56348 GCA_964444555.1 uncultured Candidatus Saccharibacteria bacterium
AAAAATCTTGCAGGGGGCGTCGCGGGTTAATCAATATCGTCACCATGTTGGTTATCATTATCCGCGCAGTTTGGAGACGATTAAAGAAATTAAAGAGGCGACAGCGGACTTTGAGGCATTTTACGGATCAAGCGTCGTCCGAGACTTTCCTGCTTATTATGCGCTTTCTAATGAGGGTTCGCTGGTGTCGCCAGAAGAATTTTTGACTGTTTGTGATCAGGCTGAGTTACCTTACGTTAAAGAGTTTCCAGCTCCTGGTTTATTGAATCGTGAGACAGTCGCCTTGTCGGTCAAGACACCAGAAGCGGTATTGGATTATGAAGGAATGGTTAGCGACATTAAGCGTCGACTTAAGCAAAATAAAAATATTCAGATTAGACTGGGTTCAGAAATTGTTGGGATGAAAATTGATGGAATCGGTAGAAAAACTTTGGTGGCAAAGAAAAAAGGTAAATTGAAGAAAGAAACATTTGATCTGGTGGTGAATGCTACTTACGCTAATTACAATCAGATGTGCGAGTGGTTAAATTTCCCCAAGCGGAATCTGGAACTCAGATTAAAGGAGTTAGTTATTCTTCGTTTGCCTCAAGATCTGCTTTCGGCCGCGGTCACTATTGTGGATGGTCCTTTTGCCACTTTGGTGCCAATGGGTAAAACGGGATTATATACTTTTGGTGATGTGCCACTATCAATCCATGCGGTGGCTAGTGGTCCTCGAGCTTATCAAAAACTACGACAAAAGATTTCTAAATTAAAGACCCGCTGGCCCAAAATGAGAGCTCGTTGCTTAAAATGGTTCCCGGTTCTTGAGGAGGCAGAATATATTAGCTCGATGTTTGTGATCTTGCCGGTCGAAAAAAGTGCCAGCGCCACAGATGCTCGTCCGACAGAAGTAACCGATCATGGCTTCGGCTGTTACTCGATTCTAAGCGGAAAAATAATCACTTCAGTGGCAGCGGCAAGGCAAATATTGACAAAGATATAAAATATTTACATATTGTAAGTAGATTCTTGGGTGTGTTGCCCAGGCAAAACGGTTAGAACCTTGATGAAAGGATGAGAGATGTTACGTTTCCTGGTGGTAGTTATCGGCTCGATTTCTTTGGGCGCGAACTCTTTTGCGGCGTCTTACCGGGTGATTGACCTGGGTACTTTTGGTGGCAAAAACGCCGTTGCTCGCGGCATTAACAACAATGGAGATGTTGTTGGTGAAGCCGAAACCGAAACAGGTGGCCCGACACCATTTTTGTGGACACGTTCTGGTCTCGCCAAGCTCGACCCTCTTTATCTAGAGCGCTCTGGACAGGCAAACGATATTTCTGATAACGGGCAGATTGTGGGTACGGTTGGAGATCGTGCTTTTGTGTGGGGCACCGGAATGATTTCCTACATTGCACCACCTCCTGGTCAAACAAGGAGTTTTGGTAACGCCATCAACGGTTTGGGGATTGTGGTTGGGACTTCAGCTGATCCAGACAGTGCATTTTTGTGGCCTGGTACGGGGATGGCCGCTGAAAAACTTTTCACTGGAGGTGCCGCCAGAGACATTAACGACAGCGGAAGGGTTGTCGGGGACTATAATGGGCGAGCTTGTCTTTTGTTCGGTGGTGTTGTGACTTATCTTGGCGGCCAGGGCAGTGTCGCTAAAGAAATAAACAACGTAAATCAAGTGGCAGGCTGGGCTGACGGTCGAGCGGTTGTGTGGCAGAATGGTGAGCAGTTCTCGTTGCTGGACTTCGGGAGCGATAGTTATGCCAATGGCATCAATGATGCCGGAATGGTTGTGGGTTATGCTAATTTTGGCGGTTATCGCGGTTTTGTTTGGAAAGAAGGAAGGGCGATTGACGTAAATAATCTCATTGAGTCGGATTTAATGATCGCGAATTTATTGGATATAAATAACTCTGGCTCAATTGTTGGAGTTGGGATAGACCGATTTGGTCATTCGCGCGCAGTGATGTTGCTCCCGATTCCAGAACCAACGTCTTCCTTGTTATTTTTGGGATTAATATTTTGCCTTTGTGGAAGGTGTCCTGATGTGGCCAGGGCTAATAATTTTCAATAGCCGCCTTGAGCGATAGGAGGTTCAAATAAACTAAGCCGCCCTTGTGATGGAGCGGCTTTCTTTACATCCAAAACACATCTGCTAACCTGGGTCTAAATGGTAGGAAATATTTATACTAGTAAGACCGCTATATTTTTGGATCGCGATGGGCTGATTAACGAAACCGTTGATCGGGGAGAAAATTGCGTCGTTCAAGGTAAAAAGGTGCGTTTTACTGCACCGTGGAAATTTTCTGAGTTTAAATTCAAAGCAGGAGTTGGTGAGGCGTTAAACCGATTAAAGGAAGCTGGTTTTCTGCTTATCCTGGTTTCTAATCAGCCGGATTTAAGCTACGGAACCTTGTCGTCGCGCGACCACGGTCTGATTATGGCCGAAGTCAAAAAAATGCCCCTGGACGACATCTTCATTTGCCCTCATGGACGTAATGATGGCTGTACCTGCAAAAAACCCAAGCCGGGGATGATCTTGGAGGCGGCAAAAAAGTGGGGGATAGATTTGGGAGAATCCTATGTGGTTGGCGATTCTGTGGTTGATATACAAGCTGGTCAGTCGGCTGGTTGCCGAACAATTTTAACTGGTGATTTATCTGTGGCTGTGGATATTATCTTCAGTCACAAAATATGATAAGGTAACTCCATGGCAGAGTCTGAGCACCCGATTATCTTGAGTCGAGTACCGTTCCGAATTTCTTTGGGTGGTGGTTCCACTGATTTGCCATCGTATTATGAAAAATATGGTGGCTTTATTTTTGCCGCTACGATAAATCTTTATATGGATGTTTTGATTAAGCAGACTCGTTCGGACGATCACATCCACGTCCACTACAAGCAGTTTGAATCTGTTCCGAGCGTGACCGAAGTTCAACACGAGCTGGCTCGTGAGACGTTAAAAATGACTGGAGTGGAGCGGGGTGTCGGCATTTCCTTTAAGGCGGACACTCCGGCGGGCACCGGCTTGGGCTCGTCCGGGGCTTGTTCGGTAGCTCTTTTAAAGGGGCTTAGTCAGTTTTCGGGACAAGATTTAGCCAATGAAGAGGCGGCAGCCCAATCATTTACCATTACTCAAAATCTAGGTTTGCCCGACGGTAAGCAAGATCCTTATGCTTGCGCCTTGGGCGGATTTACAATGTTTGAAATTGCCCCGGATGGCCGGGTAAAAATTACTAAGCCCAACCTAAGCCAGCAAACAATCGATAACTTTTTTGCCAATACTTTATTTTATTATACTGGAATTCAACGTTTTAGTGCCCCAATCCTTGCCGCTCAGAGTGTCGAGAAGGTTTTAGAGCTAAAGCACACCACTAAACGAATCGGGCAAGATATTTACCAAGCCTTTTTGAAAGGCAATCTTGATGACTTTGGTTTGTTAATGGACGAACACTGGGAAAATAAAAAACGAATGTCACCGCAAATGTCTAATCCGTTCTTTGATCAAATTTACGACAAAGCTAGGTCGGCTGGTGCCCTGGGGGGCAAAATTATGGGCGCCGGTGCCGGGGGCTATTTTATGATTTATTGTGGATCACCCAGCAAGACAGAAGCTGTTAAAGAGGCGTTAAAATCTTTTAATTTGCGAGAAATGGCTTTCCGCTTAGATACCAAGGGGGCCAGAACCGCTGTCATTGACTGGTAACTGGTTGAGGGCTATCATGAACAGATTCTAGCTTATGCCGCACCGAGACTATATCAAGCAATATTTAAACGAGGCGATGGCAATCGCCGATAAGCTTAAAGAGCAGGAGGAACAGATAAACAGGATCATCTCGATTTTGTTTGACGCTTGGGAAAATGATCGTTGGGTCTTTATCGAGGGCAATGGCGGTTCAGCCTCAACAGCTACTCACTTTGCTAGCGATTTGGTTAAGACAATCAATCCGAGTCCAGAAAAACGCGGCTTGAAGGCGATGGCTTTAGTCGATAATGTTCCGCTGGTTAGCGCGACGACTAATGATTGGGGTTGGGAAAATTTGTATTTGACTCAGCTTAGAAATTACTGGGTTCCCGAAAGCGTAGTGATTGGTATCAGTGTCCACGGTGGCTCTGGTCAGGACAAGGCCGGCAACTGGTCACAAAATCTTTTAAAAGGCCTGCAATTTGCTAAAGACAATGGAGGCAAGACGATTGGTTTTTCGGGTTTTGATGGTGGTCCAATGAAGGATCTTGTCGATGCTTGTGTGGTGGTGCCAGTAAATAGTACCCCTCACGTTGAGTCTTTCCACGTGGTTTTGCACCACCTGATCGCTTTTCGTCTTAAGGAACTAGTGGATGCTCACCATAAAGCGACATTATAGCTTATGCAAATTTTTATTGATTCTGCTAATCTTGCGGATATTGAAGCCGCTCTCCGGCGTGGTTTTGTTCGAGGGGTAACTACCAACCCTTCTTTGTTGGCTAAGGAGCCAAAGCAAAAGTTTGAAGATCACATCCACGAGATAATTTCTCTTATCCGCAAGTACGATCCCACTCTTCATTTAAGCGTGGAAGTTTTTTCTAGTGACCCTGCCGAAATTTTGCGTCAGGCAGAATATTTTCGGGAGATTTTTAATCACCAGAACTTAAGCGTCAAGGTTCAGGTTGGATGGAATGAATTGGAAGTTATCCGTTCCCTGTCTAAGAAAAATATTTCGGTTAATTGTACCGCCTGCATGACGCCCCTGCAGGCCCTAGCTGCGGCTCATGCTGGAGCAGAATTTGTCAGCTTATTTTGGGGGCGAATTAAAGACGGGGAACGAGATGAGAAGTTTACTGCCGAGCGTAGCGGGGCTTTAGCTGATAGAAAAATTGATCACGCTGATTTTAATCCTTTTATGGTGGTCAAACGAACCCGTGATTTGATTGATCAGGCGGGGTTGGGGTCAAAAATTATTGTTGGCTCCATTCGGGGCGTTGTGGATATTCGTGATGCTGGGTTGGCTGGCGCTCATATTGCCACTGTCCCACCAAAATTTTTCGAACCAATGCTTAACCACTTTAAGACAACAGAGGTGGTGGAAATGTTTCTTAAGGATTTTAAATCCTGGCTAACTTAAAATGGAAATTGATAGTAGGATAAAAGATTGCCTAGCTTGTCCTAAATGTCGGGTTGGAATTGTGGCTGACGAAGGTGGTTGGTTGTGCGGGAGCTGCCAACAAAAGTACCCCGTGATCGCTGGTCAGTCTTTTTTCCGTGATCCGGTTGAGCGCAATCGGCTGGTTGATGGCGGTCGGGGAGTTGAACGAAATGATTCGGTTATCCTGGGCCTAAAAGCTTTCGCCAAGCGTTGGCCAAATTTTTTCTTGTTTTTATACAAAGTTGCGGCACCGTTCATTGGCAAGACGGCCGAAAAATTTGTGGCGGAGCAGGCGCAAGGTTCGCTAATCTTGAATCTTGGTTCGGGAGCCAAAATTATTGCCCCGGGGGTGATCAATGTTGATTATGATGCTTTTCCTGGGGTTGGTGTGGTTACCGACGTCCAGGCGCTGCCATTTAAAGATGGAAGTGTTGATGCGATTATTTCGGAATCGGTTTTGGAACATTTGCCTAATCCTCAGTTGGCGGTGGCCGAGATTAGTCGGGTTTTGAGGTCGGCTGGGGGCTTATATGTGGTGACGCCTTTTATGCTCGGCTACCACTCGTCTCCGCGGGATTATTATCGCTGGACGGAGTATGGCATGTCCGAACTACTTAAAAACTTTGAATTGAAGGAGTCGGGCTCTGCTTGGGGGCCAACGGTCGCCGTCGCTTCCGTGGGCGGGGCGTGGTTGGCGCTAATCCTGTCCTTCGGCTCTAGTAAGCTCTACCAATTTTGGGTGGTTTTCTTTATTTTTTTCTTCGCGATATTTACTCGGGTAGACCATTTATTAAAGTTTCATCCTCGAGCTAAAGATAATGCCCATGGACTATATTTTGTCGCTATCAAAAAGTAAGGTCATCTTTGTGCTGGTGTTGGCTTTGTACTGCCTTGCCTATGTTTGGATTAATCTACCGGCCGACATTAGCTGGTTGTCTAGCGACGTATGGGGCTATCAATTTTTAGAAATGCAGGAGCGGTATAACTATTGGGAGGAAGTCCCTCCTTCTTATAATCAGTCAGAATTGTATTTAGCTTTTCCGCTCTTGTACGCCCTTAACCCGCAATTGGATCATGGCATGTTGGGCTATCACTTTCTGGCGCTGACTCTGATTATTTCCACCTATTTAATTTCTGGTTTTGTTGCCTATCGAGTGTTTAATAGTTGGTGGGCGGCGATGTTCGTGGGGATTCTAGTTTTAATTCCCCGCTTTATTTTTCCTACCAGAATTGGATTGTTAGATGTGGCCTCGGTGAGGGGTAACGTCTTGGCCCTGCCTTTTTATCTTTTGCTGAGCTATTACTGGATCATGTTTGGTTTAAATAATAAGCGATTAAACATTTTCTTGGCGACGGTGGCTGGCCTTTTGGTTTACTTGTACCCACCAGCTGGGATTATAACCGTTGGGTCTTATGTGTTGGTGGCTTTCTTGACGACGGGCTTTAAAAAGATGAGGGCGGTAGGATTGTTTGTTGGTGTGTTTGCGTTGATTTCGTTGCCGTTTTGGTCTAATCATTTATTAAACCCCAATACTAAAATGCTTGATGGGGTTGATCAGTTAAGTTCGCAAGAATTGGAGCAGCAGTCACAAATTATTCAGTACAAATTTAGAGGTAGTGGTTTTTTGAGGACAGTAGATTTTGCCGAGGTTAAGCGTGCGGTTTGGGATGAGAGTTTATTGGTGATTGTTTGGCTAGTTTCTTTGGGTTTCTTGCTTTATCAGCCGAAAGAATTTCGAGACTCTAATTTTGGGAGCGTGACGAAGATAACTAGTTGGCTGGTCGCCTTGACGGGAGCAATGATTGGGGTGGTCGAGCTGATAAATTATTGGTCAATAAGGGGCGGAGGATTGCCAATATTTATTGATCATCTTAGGCCGATGCGGGCAGTAGGGGTGGCTTTGATTTTTCAAGCGGTTGCTTTTTGTTGGTTTATTTGGGGGCGTCGATGGGGGAAAATAGGTTCCATTATTGTTTTGGTGGTTCTGGTTGTGATGCCGATTCGTTTTTTTGCCCCGGCCATAAGGTTTGCCGTTAGAGCCGTTGTGCCACTTGAGTTAAGGCAAAAATATAATTTAGCACCAACAGTATCACCTGAGGACACTAGAAGTTTTTCGGCGATGGAGGAGATTGCTTTGTGGGCTAGAGTTAATCTCAATTCTTCTGTCACTAAAATTTTTCTATTTGATGATATGCAAAACGATTTTCGTTTTAAGGTCCTTAGTCGTCACGATACTAATTTGACCAGCAAGGAAGGTAATTTGTGGACAACCTCCGGTTACGAAAATAGTCTTCGGTGGTATCAGGAACGCCAAGATTATGTTAAGAAGGTTGATGGGGCCAATAGTTTTGGGGAAATATTAGATTTTGCCAAATCACTAGGCGCTACGCACTTATTGTTGCCGCGCGGGAAATATCTTGATCTCTATCTTGTCGGCAGAACAAGATTACCCTCCTTAAAAGAAAATCAAGACTACAAACTGTTAAAAATCTAAAATGCGATTTACCTTCGTTGCCCCCAGATTTCATACTAATTTTTACTACTTGACCAAGGTTTTAATTGATCATGGCCACGAGGTAAGATTTCTGTCACTTTATCAGGGTGGCAGTGAAAACCACGACCTCGTTAGGCCACAGATTTTGGGTTATTCGCCATTATTTAAGTGGTGGAATAAATTCCGTAACCCGCGAGGTGGTAAATTGATAAAGAATCAGTACGAATTGAGGTACGGATTTCCTCCGGTAATTGGTTTTTTAAAAGCTTTAGTAATCGGTCGCTCGGAGGTGGTGGTGGTAAAGGATGTCGTCACCACCTATTCTCTGATGGCTTTGGTGTTTGGTCGATTGGTGGGGGCTCGATTGATTGTTTTGGCTCAAATTCCAAAATATCGTTCGCGTTTTAAAAGTGGAGCGGTTAAGTGGGCTTGGATTTTATTTCGGGCTCAGGTGATTACGCCAGTTGAGGGTCATTCCGAATTTGCTAATCATAATCAAAATCTTCACTATTTGCCTTTTGTTCATCCTCAAATGGTTAAAGAGAAGAATTTTTCTTCGGAGGCGGTAAAGATTTTATGTGTGGGAAAATTTCAGACCCGCAAGAATCAGTTATTGTTGACTCAGGCGGTCAATGATTTAAAGCGGCGTCATAAGGTTGAGTTGCTGTTGGTCGGGCAAACTGACGAAAAGGATTATTTTTCTAAACTAATGAATTATATTGGGGAAAATCAGTTAGTTTCGATGGTTACGGTAATTAATGACTTGCCATGGAAGCAGATGCCGGAGTTGTATCGGCAGAGTGACGTTTTTGTGCTTCCTAGCTATGCCGATGCAGCTGCCTATTCGGTGGTCGAAGCGATGGCTTATGGTTTGCCGGTTATTAGTTCGGACGATAATGGCACTAGCTGTTATATTAAGCCAGGAGAGAATGGTTATGTTTTTCGATATGACGATTTGGGTGATCTAATTAAGAAACTGGAGGTGACTATTGGTGATCGTAATGAACTTTTAAGGATGAGTCAAAAGAGTTTGGAGTTTGTTGGTCAATTTCATAATCCAGAAAAGTTTTATTCAGCTTTGATGAAAATTATATCCACTCATCATGGTTAAATTTCCTGCTCGCGCCCTGGAATTAATTCGTTGTCCTCACGATGGAGGACAATTGCATTGTGGCGAAAAAGGAAATTTAAGTACGGGCGAAGTAATTTGTACTCAAAATCCTGACCATCGATTTTTTATTAATGATGGAATATTATCCCTTTTGCCAGCGGTGGGAGGACTAGGCGAGGTTAAAATTTCAGAAATTGAGGCTCGAGATCGCCAGGCGAGGGATTACGACAAGCGATTGGCTTCACGTTACGCCAAAGAAATGCCTTCCATGCTTAAAGCGATTGGATCGCTTGGGGGTAAAAGGATCGTTGAATATGGTTGCGGCACCGGTCGTTTAACTGTTGAGCTGCTGGGGGCGGACTTGATCGTTGCCGCGGATTTTTCTTTGTCATCGTTAAAGATTTTGTCGACTAAGTTGGCGGCGGTGGGAAACGTTACTTTGGTTCATTGTGATGTAAGTGCGCTAAAACTTTTCCCTGAGTCTTTTGATCTTGCCGTTTCGGCTCAAGTTATTGAGCATATTCCCAGCAATCTCGAGCGCCTGGAACTTTTTAGATCAATTAAATTAGGCTTGCGGCCTAAGGGGAAGTTGGTTTTGACTGCTTATCACTACGACCATCGTCGGCATCAGTCAGGAAAGGGTCAGGAAGGCAAGCATCAGTCAGGAATTTTTTACCACTATTTTAAAGTTGACGAATTGGTTTCGGAGATTAGACCTTATTTTAAAATTGAGAAAATTAATCCGATCGATATAACTTTGCCAGGTGAGGCCAAATTAAATTTGCCAGCCAATTGGGGCGGGCGGCTTTCTCGGTGGTCTGAAAATTTTGGTTTCCTAAATCGATATGGTCATCTGGTTTTAGTTCAAGCTGTTAAAAGAGATAAGGCTGTTCATTATCGTTGGGGATTGGTTGGTGAGACTTTATTGTCGAAGCATTGGTACTGGTTTAGCCAGCCTTTTGAGGTTGCTGGGGCCGCGATGACAAATTTTTTCTCTTATGTGGGCGGGTCTTACGACGGTTTTAGCCAGCGGTCGGGATTAACTACTGTCGTTGATCTACGCAAGGATCTTGATGGAATTTGGTCAGCTTTTAGAGCTAGTTTTATTCAGAAGCAAATTCGCCGTGGTCAACGCAACGGAATAGTGGTTGTTCATGATCAGAATTTTGCTAGTTTTGAGAAGCTCTACGCTCGATTTCGAGAAGGTCATGGATTACCGAGGGAGAATCTGCGGCCCCTAAGATCGGTCGGAGAAGTATTTTTGGCTCGTTATGGCGAAAAATTAATTGCGGGGGGTTTATTCATCCACAACGGGACAACCATGAGGGCTTGGGCGCTTTCGTCCCTGGTAGGCAAAGATGATTTTATTTCTCGCGAGATTATTGGTCAGGCCAATAGGATGGTGATTTGGGAGGCGATCCAGTATGCTAAGTTTATTGGTTGCGAGGAATTTGATTTGGGGGGAATTTCTCCTGATTCGCCCAATCCGCATTTGCGCAGTTTGGCTGAGTTTAAAGAGGCTTTCGGTGGAGTTCGGCGAGCTCAGTATTATTATTTTAAAATTTATTCGCCGTTGATCCGTTGGTGGATGAAATTGAGGGGCTTTAAAAATGTCTAAAACCTTTTTTATTATTACGGTGGATACCGAAGCCGACAATCAGTGGCAAAGACCGTCTACTGAATCGGTCAGAAATATTAGTTTTCTGCCCCGGTTCCAGCTTTTGTGCGAAAAGTATTCTTTGCCGGTGACTTATTTGATTACTTATGAGGTGGCTACGGACCAGTCGGCGATTAATATTTTAAAGAGTTTTAAAGATCGGGGAGCAGAAATTGGGGCGCATCTTCATCCATGGACCACGCCGCCATTCAGTAAATCGCGAGACGAAGATAGGCGGTGGCATCAATTTCCGAGCGAGTTAACTAAGGAAGAATTTCGAAGTAAGTTGCTGACCTTAACTCAAGAAATCGAAAAAAACTTTGGTCATCCGACCAGCTATCGTTCCGGACGTTGGGGCTTTGACGAGTCGCTGGTTTCTGAATTGGTGGCCCAAAATTATTTGGTTGATTGTTCGGTAACTCCAAAACTAAGTTGGCGAGAAACTAGGGGTGGGTCAGAGACCAAAACTGGCCCCGATTTTCGTCGGGCTAAGTTGCGGCCTCATTATTTTGGTCGGTTGTTTGAGGTCCCGTTAACGGTAATTGCTACTTCTTCTTTGGTTAGGGAGTCGGGGGCCCTGATCTCTTTGTACAATGCTTTAAATAATGGTCTACTTAAGCGGCTATTAAATAAAGTTTTTTTGAGAGTCAAAACCTTGAGAATTTTTCCCGAAACGACGGTGAATGATTTGCGTTCGATTATTCGCGCCGTAAAACGCAACCATTTGCCCGTGGCCGAGTTTATGATCCATTCCAGTGAGTTGATGCCTGGTGGTAGCCCCTACGCTAAAACCATCGAGGCCGTTGAGCGGAGTTATGAACTGTTAGAGGAGTTATTTAAACTAGCAAAATCTGAAGGTTTGGTGGGAATAACTTTGTCAGATTATGCTCGACTTAAAATGGAAACAGAAAAAAATGATTAAACAAATGATAAAAAATTATATTCACCGGCGCCCTAACCTGGCGACAAAAATTATTAAATTTTTGTCGCGCGTGCATACTTATAGCCACCACAAGATTGCTGAGTTGGCCAGTATTTTGGAGGGGGGAAAGCATCCAAAGCACCGCATTACTAACTATCATCAATTTTTTCTTAGTCGGGTGAGTGGTGAAGATCGAATTTTGGATGTCGGGTGTGGCGTCGGTTTCTTGGCTTATCAAATCTCAGCTAAGGCAAAGGGGGTGGTGGGAATTGATTTTTCTGAACCAAATATTGCTTATGCCAAACATCACCATCAGCGATCAAATTTAAAGTTTGTGTTTGGTGATGTCACTACTTATGCGTTCAACGAAAGTTTTGACAAGATCATTTTGTCGAACGTGCTAGAACATATTGATGATCGGGTGGGGTTACTCAAATCTTTATCTCGTATTAGCGACACGATTTTATTTAGAGTGCCAATGGAAAATCGAGACTGGCTAACGGTTTACAAGAAAGAAATTGGCGTTGAGTATCGTCTTGATGTAACTCACCGATTAGAGTATCGAAAGGAGGTGGTTGAGAGTGAGGCGGCCAGGGCTGGTTGGCGGGTGGAGGAATATGAGGTGCAGTGGGGGGAATTTTGGGCCGTCCTAAAAAGGATTTAAATAATTTATGAAAATTGGTTTTCTTATTAATGATTTGGGCGTTGGGGGCGCCGAGAAGGTTTTTATTGATCAAGCCAATGAGCTTTCTCGCTTGGGCCACGAGGTGTCTTTTTTAGTGTTGAATAAAAAAATGGTCGACCCAAGTTTTAGAAGGCGTCTTAGCGACGCAGTTAAATATTATGATTTTTCTTATCTTGGTTTTGTTGATTTTTTTCAATTTATAAAAGTTCGCTCAACCTTAAGAAGTAACAAGGTTGAGATTTTATATTCTACGCTAGACCGGGCCAATGTGGTTTCGAGGATGCAAAAAATTTTACTCCCTTCTTTGAGGGTTTTTATTCGAGAGTCGGGCATGGCGGATCGAAAAAAGACCTGGGTTAAAGTTTTAGATAATCTATTAAATTTTCTCTGCCAAAAGATCATTGCGGTCTCGCCGGGCGTGGCCGCTAGTTTGGCTAAATATCAGCCCTTTCATGTTAGAAAAATTGTCGTAATTGAAAACGGGGTCATTGATACCGGTGAATGTTTTAGATCAGACCCCCAGGACGTTTTTGATTTACTCCATGTTGGTTCGATGAACAATGAAAACAAAAATCAGCGTTTTTTGATTAGAGTTCTAGGTGTCTTAAAACAAGTAGAACCTACTAAATCAGTTAGACTGAATTTGGTTGGTTCCGGCAAGCTTCAGGGTGAATTAGAGCAATATGCGAAATCTCTCGGTCTTGAGTCGGCCGTTAAATTTTGGGGCAATTGCGATGGACCGGTTCTTGAAAAAATTTATTGTCAATGCCATTTATTTGTTTTTGCTTCGAGGTCAGAGGGGTCGCCCAATGTAGTTTTGGAGGCCATGGTCAGTGGTTTGCCAGTGATCGCGGTAGACATCGCTAGCGTTTCTCCTTTAATTGAAGAAGGCCGAAATGGTTTTGTTTTACCTGGTTGGGATGAAAAAAAGTTTGCTGATAAAGTTGGCTATTTTTTGACCAATCCGCAGGGTTTGAAAATATTTGGTGAGGCTGCTCGCCAGGCCGCTCTTCGGCGCCACCCCCTTGAACAAGTCGTTAAAAAGGTAGAGAATCTATTTTGTAATGGTTAGAGATATCTCTATTAAGGAAAAAGCCCAGGGAATCAAGCTGCAAAAAATAAAAACGAGCAGTTTGATTTATCGTTTTCAGCGAATGATTTCTTTGGCGATAAGCTTAGTTTTGGTTAAGTTTTTTCCTAGAATTTCAGCTAATCAAGTGTCGATCGCGGCTATTGGTTTGGTGCTCGTTTCGATTTTTATGGGAGCCCTGATCGGTCGATTTGATCCTACTCTTGTGGCGATTGTTCAACTTTTTATTTTGTTTTTTAGTTCAGTTCTCGATAAGGTTGATGGTGAAATGGCTCGTCTTAAGGAGGAGTTTACTCAAAGCGGTATTTACTATGATGTGTTGTATCATCTATGCTTTCCGCTCGCGATGTACTTTGTTGTTGGGTTTTACTTTTATGGCTTATTGAGTAGCCCGGTGGTTTTATTCTCGACGGTAATTTTGGGTATCTTGGTAACGGCCTATCGGTTGAGTGGCAAGTTGCGGCATCACGTGCGTTTTAAGATTATTTTAGAAAATCATCAGTCGGTAATTAAAGATCTTGGTCGATTGCGTTTTTTTCGAAATCAGATGATCTTAGCAAGATTTCTGAGGTACGTGGTGTTTATGACCTATGATTGGGTTTGGGCGTGGTTTGTCGTTTTGATTGCTTTTTCTTTTTACTATCCTGTTGGCGGGAGTGTGGCGTATTTTGTTTATATTCTTGTAGCTTTGGTATTGTTGATTGTCGAATTGCTCTGGCGATATCCGGAAGAAAGCTTGTTCACTCGTGAGGATTTGAATCTTGATCCACCTCGCTAAAGGCTCGATTAAAAAAATAATGGTAAATACCCGATTGCGATAAGTCGCCAATTAATTTACCAATTACCGCTCCCCAAACGCCCCAGCCACGGATGGCGATGAAGAAAATTGCGATTTTTATCATTGGGCCGATAATTCTGATTGAGTAGAGCTCTCGTTGTTTCTGCTTGGCCACTAGGGCAGTAGAGAAAAAAGTTCTAGGCAAGAAAAGGAGCGAAAGAGCCGCGACTTGAGAATAGACTATAGCGTCAGAATACTTAGGAAAAAAGATTTGATAAAGCCATGGAGCGACGATAATGTAAGCCAAAATAATTACGCCAATTGTCATTTCGAGAATAAATAATTTTCGCGGTAATTCTTTTCGGAGCAGGGCCTCATTGCTGCGGCTCATTTTGGGTAGAGCCAGGGAAGTGATATTTTGTAAAAAACCCTTGATCTGGTTGGGGGCGGCCAAGGCAAAAGAATATACTGCCAATTGAGCTGCGCCCAAGTAATGGAAAAGTAGCATTTTGTCGACCTGTCCGGCCGCTGTTTTTAAAATTTCCATAATGCTTAAGTGTAGGCCGTATTTATTCGTACTGGGGTCAATACCTGGTTTAAGCGGGGAATGTTTTAGAATTTTGTGCGTCAGCCATAATTGAATTAGAGTTTCTGGAATAAAGTAGATTAAAATAACAATAAACAAGTTGTCGGTAAGCCATAGGGTCAAAATCATGGTGCCGGCGGCAATGATTCTGACTAGGCTGGTGTAAATTGCCGAAACCTTAAATTCTTTTCGGCCATAGAGGACCGACAAATATAGTCCCGATGATTTTAGGATCGGCAGTAAAATACCAGATAATAGAAAGGCGCCCGCTAGGGTGGTATTGTCGGCAAGGTAATAGTAAACAGCGAGGCCGAAGGAGATGATTGTTCCTAAAATTCCCCAACGCATTTTCCGCCAAAATGTTGCCCAGAATTCACCTTCGTAGCCGCGAGAAATTGCTTGGATTAAGGCGGTGTTTGAACCCACGAGAGTGGTGACGATCAAAATACTCACCCAAGAAATTATGTATCTGTAGGTTCCGTAGAGCTCTTTGGGGAGGAGGTTGGCAAAGGCAATAGCTAGAAAAAAACTAGAGAAGGAGGCAATTAATTGGCCGGCACTGAGCCAGAAACTACCCCGAAGTAGATATTTTATATCGGTTTTTAGGTATTTTTCGCCGACGACCAGTGCCCGGCCCACGTAGCTTTTGATCATTCTTTGGTTGTATAGTACTTAATTTTTAGGTAAATGGCCAGTATAGATTAATTTGCTTTAGTTGGTTATAGTGAGGCCATGAATTATTCCCACAAAATCGTTTGTATTCTCCTGGCCGCGGTGTTTTTTGTGCCACTCTTGGTTAGTGGAAATTTGTTCTTCCCTTACATTACTGGTAAGGCTTTAGTATTTAGGACCTTGGTGGAATTGGCGGCGGTGGTGTGGATTTGTCTGCTTTGGTGTTCGCCGAAATTTAGACCGCGCGCCAGCGCTTGGCTGTGGTCACTTGGAGCGTTTTTGTCAGTCTTGGGGTTGTCAACTTTGTTCAGCGTCGACCCCTTTCGGAGTTTTTGGTCTAACTACGAACGAATGGAGGGCTTAGTTACTTTTCTCCACTTGGGAGCGTATGCCCTGATGCTTAGTTCGGTTTATCAAACCAGTCGGGCTTGGGCGGCTTTTTGGACCACGCATTTGGTGGCTAGTGTGTTGGTGGTTTTTGCCGCCTTGGGCGAGACTTTTAAGTTGGCCGAAGAAGGTCAGGGATTTGTTCGTTTGGACGCCACTTTGGGCAATCCGATTTATTTGGCGGTTTATTTGCTTTTAAGTCTTGGCGTGGCCGCAATTTTCTTTTTGCGGACGAGGGGTGGTTGGTCGCGCATGGGTCTGGGCGTTTTGAGTCTGGGTTATGTGTGGGCGCTTTATGGTACGGCAACTCGTAGTGCGCTTTTGGGTTTGGCTGGTGGCCTGGTGATCGGGACGATGATTTTTGTTTGGCGCGGTGCTGCTTATCCGCGCGCCCGGCGCTTTGCTTTGATTGCTGTCGTGGCGTTGGTGGCTGTGGCGGGATTATTTTGGCTCGGTAAGGATTCGTCTTTTGTCCGGAGTAATCCGGTCTTGGCGCGGGTGGCGGAAATTTCTTTACAAGACGCGACAACTCGTCACCGTTTGATGAACTGGCAAATGGCACTCGAAGGATTTAAGGAGCGGCCGATTTTAGGTTGGGGGTTGGAAAACTACTTGGTGGTTTTCAGTAAGTTTTACAATCCCAATCTTTATGATGCCGAGCAGTGGTTTGATCGCACCCACAATATTTTTCTCGATTGGTTGGTGAGCGCTGGAGTCTTAGGCCTGTTATCGTACCTCTCGCTCTTCGTTGTTGCCTTGTGGTATGTTTGGCATTCGTCGATTCTCCATAACGTGGCCGAGCGGTCAGTAATTACTGGTTTGGTGGTAGCTTATTTAATTCATAACGTTTTTGTGTTTGATAACTTGACCAGCTATGTAATCTTTTTCGCTGGGTTGGCTTGGCTAGCCGGGCGGGACGCTTCGTCATCTCCAAAAAATATTGATTTGACTAAGCTTGAGCGTATTTGGCGTCTTGGTTTGGCGTTAGCGATACCGCTAATTTTAGTCGCTGGTTATTTTAGTGTGATTGTTCCTTGGCGCGGAGCTAGTGCGCTTGTAAAAACCTTGCAGACCTCCGATCCGGTTCAGAAATTAAGTTATTTTGATCGGGCTTTGGCTTGGGGTGGACCAGGGCGGACAGAAGCTCGTGAGCAATTGCTCCAACAGTCTAGTAGTCTTTTGCGGGCAGCTGTGGCGAGTTCTAGCCTCACGGCCCGTGAGTTGATTGACCAAGAGAGTCGGGCGGAAATTTTTGCCTCTCCGACCAATGTCCGACCAGTACTGTTTTACGGTTCGTATCTGCGCTTTCATGATCGAGTCGTTGAGGCGTTGCCTTATCTATTAAAGGCTCAAGAGTTGTCGCCTACCAAGCAAAATATTCTTTTTGAGTTGGTGGAGGCCTACGGTGATTTAAAACAGCCCGACAAGGCGCTAGCCGTGGCGCGGGAAGCGTATGAATTGGCGCCCAAGTTCCGGACGGCGGCCGAAATTTATGCCACTTGGTTGGGGCGGACTGGCCAGACGGCCGAGGCGCGCAAGATTTTAGCTGCTTTGCCGGTCGAGCTTTCAGAAAATTTGGATTTGGACGAGGTTAATCGTCAGATTAATAGTTTTATCGCCACGGAACGTTATGATTTAGCGGCGGCCCTGTGGCAGAAAGTTGTCGATGAACATCCACAAAACGCGGAGTATCGTTTTCGTTTGGCGGCGGCCCGTCTGCTGAATGGCGAAAAAAATAAATCAATCGAAGAGTTGCAAGCGGCGGTTAAGATTGAACCAAGACTCAGTAAACAAGTTGAATTTTTGATTAGCGAAATTCGCGCGGGCAGAAATCCAATCAGTAAATAATTTTTCAAAAAATATTTTTTGAAAAAGTTATCCACACTTTTCGCTAAAAATAATTGTCGTGCACGATGATTTGTTCGATAATTATTGTGTACGCAGTGATTGGTATGTTTGCAAAATATTTTTTAGAAAATATTTTGCACAAGGTCGCGATCATTGCTGGAAACCAAAATTTTGAAATTTACTATGGCTGCTAAAAAACGAAAGGCAACGAAGAAGAAGACGGCGAAGAAGACCACCAAGCGCAAGACGACAAAGCGCAAGGCTCGCCGATAGATTGCTTAAAGACAACCCCCGCTTCGCAACGACAGAGGCCGGGGTTGTTTTTTTGTGCCAAAAAGAGCAGAATGAGTCGTGGCTTTTCTGCAAAAACTATTTCGGGGCGGAGAATCGGCTCGCTTTGTCCGCTCATCGCGCCCACTGGTGTCGGCGATCAATAATTTAGAGAGTCAGTTTGAGGTCCTAACTGACGCTGAGTTGGCGGCCAAGACGTCTGAGTTTAAGTCTGCTTTGGCGACCGGGGCGGAGTTAGATTCACTTTTGGTGCCTGCTTTTGCCGCCGTGCGGGAGTCGGCGCGTCGCACTTTGGGTCAGCGCCACTATGACGTTCAATTGTTGGGCGGCATCGCTCTTCATCGCGGCGGCGTGGCCGAGATGAGAACCGGTGAGGGGAAAACTTTGGTTTGTACTTTGCCGGCTTATCTTAATGCGTTAACTGGTCGGGGAGTCCACGTAGTGACGGTTAATGATTATCTGGCGCGTCGTGACGCGGTCTGGATGGGTCAAATCTATGCCGCACTCGGCTTGTCGGTGGGCGTCATTAATAACGATGCTTCTTATTTATATGATCTCGGTCATCGCGAAGTGGATGCCGCGCGGGACGAAACCGGTTCGTTTAAGGTTTTTTATGATTTTCTAAAACCGTGCACGCGCGCTGAGGCTTATCGAGCAGATATTACTTACGGAACGAACAATCAATATGGTTTTGATTATTTGCGCGACAATCTTGCCCATTCGCCAGCCGGTGTGGTCCAACTTTCCGCGACCCACCCCGGTCATCATTTTGCGATTATCGACGAAGTCGACTCGATTTTGATTGATGAGGCGCGGACGCCGTTGATTATTGCTGGTCCGGTGGGCGAGTCAGAAAGTTTGTATACCAAGTTTGCGGATTTGGTGCGTAATTTTACTCCGGGAGTTGATTATACGGTCGAGGAGAAGGAGCGCTCTATCGGGATGACTGAGGAAGGGATTACCAAGGCGGAAAAGTTTTTGGGCATTGATAATCTGTACACGGATGGCGGCATTAAGTACGTTCATCATCTGGAGACGGCAGTCAAAGCTAAGGCGCTTTATGAAATTGACCGTCATTACGTGGTCCGCGATGGTGAGGTGGTGATTGTTGACGACTTTACTGGGCGTTTAATGCCTGGTCGCCGCTGGTCGGATGGTTTACATCAGGCGATTGAGGCCAAGGAGGGCGTGTCTATTCGTCAGGAGTCTCGGACGTTTGCCAGCATTACTTTCCAAAATTATTTTCGTTTGTATGGCAAAATTGCCGGGATGACGGGTACGGCCTCCTCGTCGGCGGAGGAGTTTTTGAAAGTTTACGCGCTCGACGTATTGTCGATCCCGACTCATCGTCCCAGCGCCCGCGAAGATCGTGAGGACTTAATTTTCCAAACTGAAAAAGGTAAGTTCCAGGCGATTGCGCGGGCGATCAAGAGTTTGCACGAAAAAGGTCAGCCAGTGTTGGTGGGCACCGTCTCGATTGAGAAAAATGAGTTACTCTCTGCCTATCTCAAGCGCGAGGGGATTCCCCATCAGATTCTAAATGCCAAAAATCACGAACAAGAGGGAGCGATTATTGCCGAAGCGGGTAAACGCGGTAGCGTGGTGATCGCTACCAACATGGCAGGTCGCGGCGTCGACATCAAGCTTGGCGGCAGTGACGCGAGCGAGCAGGAGGCCGCGGCGATTAAGGGGCTGGGTGGTTTGTTTGTGCTGGGGACGGAGCGTCACGAAGCGCGGCGCATCGACGATCAGTTGCGTGGACGCTCTGGTCGTCAGGGCGACCCCGGAGCGACGCAGTTTTATATTTCATTTGAGGATGATTTGGCGCGGATTTTCGCCTCCGATCGGGTTAAGTCGATGATGGGCCGATTGGGCATTCCGGAGGATGAGCCGATCCAAAACCGCTTGGTTAGCCGAGCGATTGAGAACGCCCAAGCCAAGATTGAGGGTTTAAATTTCGACCGCCGCAAGCATGTTTTGGATTACGACATGGTGATGAATCACCAGCGGACGATTATTTACGAGCGGCGCAATGATTTATTGTTTGGTGGCGAGTCCGACATTTTGGCTTTCTTGGAGCGAGCCCTCGAAGAGACGGTTGGCGCCGATGAGTTGGTGGCAATTCGCGAACAGATTGAGCGCAAACGTCAGGAGTTGGGGTCCGAAGATTTTGTTATGGCCGTGCGGCAATTGGCTCTTCAGACCATCGACATGCATTGGGTTAATCATTTGGAGACAATGGATTATTTGCAGTCAGCGGTTCGTTTGCGACAGATTGGTCAGCGTGATCCCCTGGTGGAATATCGCAAGGAAGGTTTGGCGGCGTTCAAAGAGATGGAGCGAATCATTTTTGCTTCGGTGATTAAATTGTTACCAACGTTAACTTTGACTAAGGCGCCGTCGGTGACGGTCGCGGCCACCGAGACGAGTGGTCAGACGATCGGCCGTAACGATCCTTGCCCTTGTGGTTCGGGGAAAAAATATAAAAATTGCGGATTAATCAACGCCCCAGGGCATCGCGCCGGTTAAGTTGTGCTATAATTTAGTGGTCTATGAACCGTCGTCAGAAAATTCGCCGACGCCTAGAAATTGGAGTCGGTTTATTATTACTGGTTTTGGCCGCTTGGGGCGCTTACGAATCTTTTTATAAACACGGCGCGGCGTATGTTTTTTCTAAATTGGGTTTGGCCGCGCCCGTGCCAGAATTAACTCACCAGCAAAATGTTTGGCTGCACGCGCTCGAGTGGTGCGAGAGTAGTGGGACCAAGACCGCCATTAACGAAAAAGATTTGGATGGCACTCCTTCTTATTATTCTTTTCAGTTTAAGCCCAGTACCTTCAAGCAGTACGGCATTAAGTATGGATTGCTCAGTAAGCGCGTGACCGACGAGACGGTGGAGGCTAAGTTGGCGAGCTATGAGTTGCAGCGCCAAATGGTGATGAGGATGATGTTTGATCGGAGTGTGCGCTGGAATCGCGAATTTCCCGATTGCGTTCGCCGGTTGGGTCCGCCGCCGGTAGTGGCAGATTAATTGCTTCGTGACCAATTTTAGTTTTAAAATATAAGGAATGAGAGCACGGTCTAAATTTTGGTGGCCGGTGATTTTTTTGGCGGTTTTGGCTGCGGCCCTGATCGGCAGTCGGTGGTTTAAGCTGGAGTCGCTCGTGGCGACGCCCGCGGCGGTAAATTTGGCCAATCCTAGCGCGCCGATTCGCGCTTTTTCGGTAACGCGAGATATTCCGATTAACACCGCTCAAGAAATTGAATTGTGGAGTAACGCCGCCGCGCCAAGTTATCAAATTGTTTCGGCCCCTGGCCATGGTGGGCTTAGTGCGGTTAGCGGTGGGCGAGTGACGTACACGCCAGCTACCGGTTACGTTGGGCCGGACGCTTTTTCCTTTACGGTGACGGACAGTCGAGGGACGAGTGCCGCCGCGACGGTTTGGTTGACAGTAGTTCCTAATCCGCGATTAAATCGGACGGGCAGTGAGATGAATACCATGATCCCAGTTTTGTCCTCGGATCATTGGGATGATCCCGAGTCTTTACGACGAGACGATGATCCGGTTTCGAAGGCGGATTATTTAGATTATATCGTTGATACTTATGAGCGTCGTCAGCCCGGGGGTAATCCGGACGATTTTTATCAATACGATCCATTAATTTATAATAGTTTTTTCTACCGCGCCCTGGGCGACTCTAGTTATTTGCAGCAGGCGCTTACGGCGCTAGGTAAGCTTGGCGCTTATTACACCACTGGTCCGGGGGCAAGTAACCCCAGTATTTATTTTCGTCGCTCTGATTCGGCGCCGACGCTGGAGGCGTTGTCGTGGATCTTGCCCAACTTGGCTTCGACGACGGATGAGGCCACTGCCACTTCAGCTCGCGGTCACGTGATGACGTTGTTTGAAAAATTAGAGCGTTTTAATCCGCCCACGACCCCATGGCAATTCGGCGCTGGTAATCAGAGTATGGGCCCGGCCGCGGCTCTAAAAGTGGTTGAATCTCTTTACCCCAATTATCCTGATGCGGCCGCCAGTTCTGAGCGCCAAACGATAGCAAACAAGGTTTGGACTGATTGGACCACGGAGGTGGATGGTTTTGAGAACGCCACCGATTACAACGGTTTGTTTGCGGCTGGAGTGTTGCATTGGTTGGCCGGGGCGACGCCCGAGGAGCGAGCAGCATTATTTGGTCGGTCTGATTTTGCCGATTATGCCCAGCGTTATCTGTTGCAAGTTTCGCCCTTGGGCATTATCCCTGGTTATGGTGACACTTTTGGTTTTGGCGGTCGTCCCGGGCACTGGGTCCACGCCTTTGAGTCTTGGGCGCCAGAGCTTAAGTCGGTAGATAGTGATCTGGCGGGTAATTTGCGATGGGCCGCCGGCCAGGCTCTTGGTTGGATTAAGCGTCAAGAGTCGCCAATGGATTTTTGGGGTAATTTAAGTGACTTCACCTTGCGTGATGTGATGTTTGGTTACTTTAAAGTTCATGATGGAATTGCTCCTCGAGCCCCTTCGGAAGGCAGCGTGTTAACTTATCGACACGACGTTGAGTTTAAGAGTGGGGCGGTGCGCGATGCCACTGGTTACCCGGCGGTAGTGAAAAGTAATACTATTCCCGACAAATTAGTAATCCGGACTGGCTGGGACGAAGATGATTTCTATGCGCTGTTTGAGTTGGCGCCGCCCCTTGGTCACGGCCACAATGATACCGGCAGTCTCAATGCCTTGATTGAGGGTGGAAGTTTGCTTTTGGGCGATACGCCATATGTGATTAAAGACCATCGTTTTCATAACGCCTTTCAACTAATCCCCAATGGTCAAGAAACCGTTTCTAATCAAGAGACCACTTTGCGTTCGATGCGGACCAACAATCCTTCGGTCCGCGATGGTCGCCTGGGGACAATTGCTAATTTTTCGATTTCTTCTTATTTGGGTCGGTCGGTTGAATTGTCTCGATCAATTTTTATGTTAAAGAGTCCGCGCGGACAGTCGCCTTATTTGTGGGTGCGGGATCGGATTGTGGGCAGCGAAGAAGATTCGTTTTCGGGAACGATTGGGCCCGCTTGGCAGACCCAAACCATTTACGGCGCCCGTGGTAATGCTTGGGTTAATACCACCTTCCAGACCATTCCCGTTGGTTATGTTGATATTTTGGAATACATTGCGCAGTGGTCTAACGCCAATCGCGACCTATTAATGATCTTTCCGGGGGCCAGCTCGCTCTCGATCGAGAACGTTAGTCGCGACACCACCAGATTAAATAGTACGGTTGATCAACAGAATACTTCTCGTCTAAAAGTTGGAGCCCTTAAATCGACGGTGGTTTCGACGACGCCGCAGAGTTTTTCCACTTTGCTCGTACCTCACGCTCCCACGCCCGATGCCACCGAGCTGGCCGAACAATTTAGAAGCGTGATTGCGGAGCCGAACGTGACGGTTGTTTCGCGCACGAGCGGCAACGTCAAGGAGTATTTGGGGGTTAACGATTTGGGGGCGACGATCAGTTTTGATGGCATCACTACCAACGCGACGCGCTTAATGCTCGTTCGCGACGGCAGTACGCTTAGTTATCAAGTGGAAGGAGTCCGGTCGTTGGTGGTGGATGGTAAAACCGTTGTGGCCGAAAGTGGTATGGTTAATCGTGAGGGCTCCTTTTCACTCGGTTCGACTGGTTCAACCAAGTCCACCACCACGTCTAGTACTACGGTTCGGCCGCCAGAAGTAGCTGGGGCGGTGACCCCCGAACCAGCCACTCCGGTGGTGGCGCCCTCGAACCCTTTGCCTAAACTGGTTGGCCCGTTCGCTTATGGGATGAAGAGCGAACAAGTGAGAGTTCTCCAGCAGATGTTGGCTCGTGATCCGGGCATTGTGCCGCCTGCGCCAATCTCTGGAGTTTACGATATGTACACGGCCAAGGCAGTGTCAATTTTCCAAAAACGTTTAGGTTTAGCTACTTACGGCACCCCCGATACAACGGGTTTTGGTTTAGCTGGTCCGGCAACGCGCGCGAAGCTTAATGAGCTATATGGTGGAGCCACCGTGATGCCTACGGCGGCGATTGACGCTGAGCGACGGGCCTTGATTTTATCTCTCCAAACTAAACTATTAGAACTTTTGATAAAACTGCGAGACGCTCTTTTGTTGAGCGCTTAATTTAAAAGGTTTATCCCCACCGGATTGACCTGTTGATTGCTATAATTGAGCTATTGGTATGAAACACGAAAGCCCGTTGGTCGGTGGCTTTTTCTTGGTCGCGTTAGCGATGTTTAGTTTTTTGGTGGCGCCCGGATTTGTTTTGGCTGCGCCGGCGCTCACGATTAATTATCAAGGGAAATTGGCGGATGATACGGGCGCGGTCGTCACTGACGGTACTTACAATATGAGGTTTAAATTGTATACCGCCGCTTCGGGTGGAAGTCCAATTTGGACCGAGACCTGGTGTCATACTTTTGGTAGTGATTGTACCGGTCCTTACATTGACGGAGAAGATACTATTTCTAACGATCAGCGTGTGACGGTGACTGACGGACTTTTTTCACTGATGCTGGGAACACAAACTTCTTTGACCTCTGTTGATTTTGATCAACCCTTGTATTTGAGCATTGAGATTGGCGGCACGTCGGAGATCGCGACCGAAACTTGGGATGGCGAAATGTCGCCGCGTAAGGCTCTCGGTTCGGTACCCTCGGCCTTTATTGCGCAGAGGTTGAATGGTTTGTCGTCTTCTCAATTCTTGCGTTCAGATGCCACCAACGCGACTTCGACAACGAACACCGCTTTGGTGATCAATCAGCAGGGATTAGGGGCATTAATTGATTTGCAAGATGGTGGCGTCTCGGCGTTTAAAATTTTAGATGGTGGCAATGTGGGGATTGGCACTAGCACTCCTTACGCCAAGTTGTCGGTGGTGGGTGAGACAGTCAGTACTTATTTTACGGCGACCTCGACGACTGCCACTTCGACTTTTGCTGGTGGGGTCTCGGCTGGGGCTTTGGAGGTGACTGGCGCGGCCACCTCAACTTTCGCTGGTGGAATTAATTTAACGACCGGGTGTTTCGCGATTTCTGGCAATTGCGTTGGTGGATCAGGTGGCGGCTCTGGCACAGTTGGTAGCGGTACCACGGGGCAGACTTCTTACTATGCTGGTAACGGCACCTCGATTACGGCGACTTCGACCATTTTTATTGATACTACCAGTTATGTTGGCATTGGTACGGCATCGCCGTCTTACCAACTCTCGCTGGCCGCTGATTCAAAGATTGGTATTGGTAGTTTGGCGGCTTTGTACATTCCCAATCAAACCAGTTTCGTCGGTAGCTTTTTTGCTGGTGACGGCGGCGCGAACTTGGTTAGCGCCGGAGCCAACCAGGGTGATCACAACACTGGCGTAGGCATTGGCGCGGCCAACGCTCTGACTAGCGGTTATCAGAATACGGCCATTGGTTACCAGTCTTTGCATCTAGCGACTTCCTCAGCTCAGAATACCTCTTTGGGTTATTTGGCTCTCCGCAATACGACTAGTGGTAGTGGTAACGTGGCCCTAGGCGTTGGTACCCTTTCTAGCAACAGCACTGGTAGCAACAACATGGGTATTGGTAGTAACACTTTGGTAACCAACACTACTGGTTCGGAAAACGTTGGTCTTGGTTATCAGGCGGTGCGTCTTAACAGTACTGGAAGTTATAATGTGGGTATTGGTAGTGAGGCGTTGTATAGCAGTACGGTGACTGGTAGTGTGGCGATTGGTTACCGAGCCCTCTACAGTGCTTCAAGTGGTTCTTACAACACCGCCGTTGGTTATCAAGCGGGCAAGGGAGCTAGTGCTCACACGACAACGGGTGGAGTCTTTATCGGTTACAACGCGGGAGCGGCCATTACGACGGGCGCGACCAACAATACTATTATTGGCGCGGGCTCTGGTGAGACGGTCAGTTCAGGTAACGGCAATATTTTGATCGGTTACCAGACGGCAAATAATCTTACTAGTGGTTCGCGCAATATCGCCATTGGTTATGATATTGATATTACCAATTCGACGGGCAGCAATCAGTTAAATATTGGTAACTTTATTTTTGGCACGGGGATTGACGGTACGGCTGGTACGGTCAGTAACGCTAAGATTGGTATTGGCACTACGACGCCAGTTTCTACCTTGTCCGTCCAGGGCTCGCTCTGTGTCCGCGATGACGGTTCTTGTGGCACCACGGCGGGGACGATCTACGCGACAACGGCCTCCATTTCGGATATCGACGTGGCTGAGAATTTCCCCACGGAGGACGAGACCTTGTCCGCGGGGGAGATTGTATCGGTTGATCCTGGCGACGATGAGCACATTAAACGAGCTGAGAATGGCGAAGTAGTTTTGGGTATTATTTCGACTCAACCTGGCTTGTTGTTGGGGAAAGAATTTACCTCTGGTCGGCCGGTAGCTTTGGCTGGCCGAGTGCCGGTCAAGGTTAACGATGAAGGTGGCCCAATTGAGCCCGGCGATTTAATTGCCCTGTCTACGGTCCCGGGAGTTGGTCGCAAGGCGACGACTAGTGATGAAGTTACCGTTGGTGTGGCGATGGGCTCCTTAAATGATTCGGCTGGCGAAGTAATCGTCTTTGTGAGTTTGGAGCGCCAGCGTTTGGCAGATCAGCAGTTATTTGCGGATCGACCGGAGGCCGAGGTTAAGTTGCGTGAGCTAGTCTCTTCGCTAGGGGAGTGGAGTTTGTCGGCCGATGGCGTTTTGACGGTTAAAGAAATCCGGGCTGATCGTCTCTGTTTGGGAGAGACTTGTATTGGTCAGAATGAGCTTGATCGAATTTTGAGACGTTTGAATATTGATGCGCCAGAACCAGCGCCTGAACCGGAACCCGAACCAGATCCCGAACCCGAGCCAACGCCAGAATCTGGGCCGGAAGTTACCCCAGAACCTGAAATTATTCCTGATCCAGAGACCGTGCCTCAAACTGACCCAGAACCAGACCCAGAACCCGAGCCTGAGACTTCGGTTGACGAGGCTCCTCCAACTGAGTCGGCCCCGGCGGCAGAGCCTGAGGCGTAAAGGACACGACTTTCTATAGGACAAACGGCCCGTTTGGGCCGTTTTTTTGGACCCATTTTTCCGGTCGGAAAAGGGGGTGGGAGGGTGATAAAAAAAGAAAAGACGTTTACTCTTCACAAAATCTTCATATCGTGTTAGTAGTTATAGCTAGGACTTAGCTCTTTGACTGGCTCTTTTTTGTTTGTGACCGGTTTTTTATTTTTTACTTGTCTATGGCAAAAAAGAGCTATATTCGCTCAATTCTCAAGAAGTGTGTTGTCCTCGGTTTGGCCGGGGCCCTTTTTGTGTCTGCCGGACAAGTAGTTTGGGCGCAAGAAGTAACGTCAAGTGAGGTGAGTGTGGCCGCGGTAAGTTCCGAGGCGCCAGCGTCTGCCGAGTCATCGACGACCGAAGCTCCTGCTTCGGCTGATGATGAGGACGACCAATCGGCTCCAGAACCTACACCAGAATCTACGTCAGAATCAGCTTCAGAAATTACTCAGGAAGTGAGTCCGGTTACCGCGCCAGTGGTGGCCGAAACGATTACCGAAACGGTTGTTGAGCCGGTTGTTGAAGCGGCTCCGGTGGCGGAAATTGCCGAGTCAGCTCCCGAGATCCAATCTGAGGTTCAGCCAGAAGTTGTGGCTGTGGCCGCCGCTTTGGTAGAGACGGTGGTTAGCGCTGAGGTTTCGACGGCGACGGGCTCCGTTCCTCCCCCGGTTGTTGGTGGTGAGGTGGCCGTTAGTGCCGAAGTTTCGGCGACTACGCTGGGAGCTGGTGGACCAATGACGGAGATCGCGATTAGTCCAGAGGTGAGCGCGACCACTCTTTCGTCGGGCGGTCCGGGATCAGATCCCGAGATTGCGATTAGTGGTGAATATTCTTTCACCACCCTTGGTAATGGCGGACCCGTAACGGAGATCGCGGTTAGCGGCGAATATTCTTTCACCACTCTTGACGGTGACGACGACGATGACGGCCCTGGTGGTGGCGGTGGCGGAAGACGCCGTCGCAGTCCTCCCCGCGGGGAAGTCTTGGGCGAGGTTCTGCCTTGTGGCGAATGGTTGTCTAAATACATTCGTTACGGCTGGAACAATGACCCCTTCGAAGTCCTTAAGCTTCAATACTTCTTGCGTACCTTTGAAGGTTTCGAGGTTGGCTTGACTGGTGTTTACGACGAACCCACGCTCCAGGCGGTGATGATTTTCCAGCGCCGCTACAGCGATGACGTTTTGAATCCTTGGGGTTTGTCGGTAGATCAGCCTACGGGTTTTGTGTTTATCACGACCAAGTTGGCTATCAACAATATCTACTGTAACCGTAGCACCGACACCGATCTCGACTTGCGCCACATCTACGATCATTATGGCCCTGTTGGCCTGATCGTGGACAAGGAGGGCGCTGGTAACTACGTGGCCAAGCCCGTCACCGTGGCGACGAGTACTTGGGAGTATGCTCCCGAGCCGACTCGCGGTTGGTTGGGTGCCGCCGCTGTTGGGTTACTCGATTTTATAAAGGACAAAGCCGCCCTGCTCTTCATTATGGCTTTGGCCGCGACTATTGCCGTACTCTGGTATCTTTTAATGCATTCTTACAAACAACGAGAAGATTTGGCCGAGGAATACTATTCGACGATCCCCCCGCCGGTAGTGGCGCCTGAGGAGGAGGTGGTGGAAGTGCGGGTGCGTGATGAAGAAATTTCGGCAGCTGACCTGAACGAGCCCGCGGGAGCGGATCGAGACCAGTCTGCCGGGAACGACCCCATTGACAAAAAGTAAAATTCGGGGTAGTTGTTAGATCTGAGGCACGCGTCGTGCTTCAGTGTTCATTGAAATTTGCGGTAATTCACAGAAAGCGGAGGTGTTCGATGACGAGTAAGCTGTGTGCGGTGGGATTGTTGGTTGTGTTAGCGGGACTGCCTGGCTGCCAACCGGCGCCGGTCGCGACGACGGTCCAGATCAAGGTTGGCGATCGTCTGTTGGCGACGGGCGAAGAAATTCGTCTCCGTCAGGGCGACTCGGTCGTTCTGGAGGCCGTGACGAGCGGGGCGGTGGTGGGCTACGACTGGGAAGTGCCGACCGATGCGTCGATGCGTCACGGCAGTCCCGACTTGCCCTGGCTGTTTCGGGACGCCGGCCGTCAGCTTATTAAGGTGACGGCCTTCAGCCCATTTGGTGAAGCTTTCAATGGCTTCACCAGCATCTGGGTCGTAATTGACCCAGTGCCCCAGCCGGTCGTGGTCGTTGGTCCTGGTGGTGAGACTCCGCCGGTGCCCATCGCCCTAGATTTGGGGCGGATCATTGTCACTGGGGGCGGCTGGATCCCGGCGGAAAACCTTTTTGAGGTTGAACCGGGGAAGGACTTTGTCCTCGATCTCTCCGGTGCTTGCTCGGGCGGCACTGGCCCTTACGCCTTTGTGGTGACGGGTCCCGGTGGCGTGATCTGGGGCACTTCGCCTCGGATCGTCCGGGTCTTGCCGACGGGTAGCGGCGATGTGTATCTCACAATCCGCATCACCGACGGTCGCGGTCAGGTTCGCGAGTTTGTGATCCTGATCCGCGTCCGTGGCGGCGGTAATCCGCCGCCGTGCACCTTACCGGTGCTGGCCCTCTCGGGCCCGGCCGCGGTTGGGGTGGGCGAGAGCATTTCGCTCGCTTACCAAGCAAGCGCGGGTACCTTGGCTCTGTCGTCTTCTCCGGCTATACCGGGATTGGTGACAGTGCCAGGCAGCAGCCCAATCGTCATCTCGACGGCGGGTCTTGGGGTCGGCACTTACCGCTTTCATCTGCGTCTTACTAATCCGTGCGGAAGTACGGAGAAGTACGTGGATGTAGTGGTTGAGAACGATCCGCCGAACATGACCTATCCCACCGTGGTGATCAGTGCTCCGGCGCAAGACGCCACCGTGAAAATCGGTCAGTCGGTGACCTTTACGGCGAAGGTGATCGGCGGCACGCCACCTTACAGCTACAACTGGCTGTTTAGTGATGGCGATACGCCAGCCACTACGAGCAGTGCCTCGGTAGTTAAGGTGTTCCACCGGGCCACGGCCGGGCAATTTCCCTTTGACCAGTATCTCGAGGTTCGAGATAGTCAGGGGAGGAAAAGTTTGGTGGCGACGGTTCGGGTCCGAGTCGTCCCGCAGCCGTAAATAGTTTCTCTTTTGATCTTTTGTTTTTTGCTGCCCCCACTTAGGCTTTAGCCAAGTGGGGGCTTTTTTCATGTAATCTTCAGGTTGGTCAACTAGGGTGAGGGCTTAAGCGGTTCTAGCTTGACCTTGCTTTTTTATCAGAATGTGTTAAACATAGGGTATGAAAAATTACAAACAAGTAGCAATTTGGGCTTTAGTTTTAGCTTTCGTTTTGGGTGCCACGGTGGCCGTCTCGGCTCAGACGGCACTCGAGGCTAATATTTTGGGGCCAGCCAACGGCTCTTCTTACGCTGTTGGTCAGCTCGTTTCTTTTGGAGCGTCGGCCGAGGGTGGCAGTGCGCCCTACGTTTATAACTGGGAGTTTGGTGATGGCTCGAGTCAGTCTGGTCAATCTTTTGACCGGGCTTACACTCAAGCTGGCAGCCGAACGGTTAAGCTGACGGTGACGGACTTTGCTGGCGCGACGGCTGAGGCAACTCGCAATATTACGATTACTAGCGGGACGAGCAATCCGCTCACCATCTCTAATGTTCGGGTAACTGATGTGACCAAGAACAGCGCGGTGGTCCGTTGGACGACCAATAAGCCAGCGACGAGCCGGGTCATTTACGATACGGTTTCCCACGCTACTTTGGGAAGCGCCCCGGACTATGGTTATGCCAATACTACTGGTACGACTGATGTCGACACCAAGGTGACGGAGCACGCGGTAACGGTTAGTGGTTTATCTAGCCAGACGACCTATTACTTCCGAGTGATTTCTGAGGCCTAACCCCTCTTTGCTTCGGGTTTGTGGTTTACAAAACTCCGCCTAGAACTTAGGCGGAGTTTTGTTTATAGTGTGGCGATGACCCCCCGCCAGTGGCAAAAATTGTTCCCCCAAGCTCAGCTTAACTTCCCGATCAGTCGGGTGACTACCTTTGGCGTCGGTGGTCTGGTAGCGGCTTATTTACCAGTCGAAACACCCGAGGCCTTGATGTCGGCGGTTATCCGCGCCAAGCAAGCAAAAGTTAAATATCTGATTTTGGCGGGAGGTAGTAATGTGGTGTTTGTTGATCGCCGTTACCCTGGTTTGGCCATCCATTATTATTCACCCCAAGCCGCTTGTTTGGTTGGCAACGATTCGCTGACTTGTAACGCTGGGGCCAAGTTGTCGACGCTGGTGGCTAGTGCGGTCGAAGCCGGTTTGGTGGGTTTGGAGTCATTGTCTGGTATCCCCGGTACCGTCGGTGGAGCCATCGTTGGTAATGCTGGAGCTTATGGCCAAGCGATTTCTGATCACCTTGCTTGGGTGGAAGTTTTTGATTCCACGAAACAAAAAACTAAAATTTTGTCGGCCCAGGAGTGTCGGTTTGCTTATCGTGACAGTATTTTTAAACATCGTCCGTGGTTGGTGCTGCGGGCTAACTTCAAATTAACTCCTGGCGAAGCGGCTGATTTGCGGCGACGTTCTCAAGAAATTATCGCGGTTCGGGAGAAAAAGTATCCTCCGGGCCTGCGTTGCCCGGGTAGTTTCTTTAAAAACGTTAGAGTGGCTAAAGTTTCCAAAAAATCTCTTCGTTTAATAGACTCAAGCAAGATTATCGAGGGCAAAATTCCGGCCGGTTATTTGTTGGAGGCCGTGGGTGCCAAGGGGCGACAGATCGGTGGAGTGTTGGTTTCGGACGTTCACGGCAATCTGATCATTAACGTTGGCCGGGCTCGCTGTGGGGAGGTGCGACGCCTGGCCGAGCAACTTAGGCGAGCGGTATTTAAGCGCTTCGGCATTACTTTAGAAGAAGAGGTCCGTTATCTGGGAGGGGCTCGTTAATATGTTATAATCGGCATTATGACTGGATCCAGCGTGGTAGGGATTATGAGTGTGCTTTTAATCGTTGGCTTGGGGGCTACTATTTTGCTTCGCCAGCCAGCTGAAACTATGATCAATATTCCTGATGCTTTGTCGTCATCGCTGACCCCACCGACGGGTGGTTACGAGCTAGTGCCGCCAGTGGGCTATGAGCTGTTTGGTCAGATTGATTTTGACGCGCCCACCACTTGGATCAAGGCGATTGGGCCGTCTAGCCCAGTGGCCAGCGAGGGTCCTGGAGCGCCCCACTCTTTCATTACTGTCGTCCCTCTGCCAGTAGTTGGCGGGGAAGAGGTGCTTAAAGAACATTTGACGACTGATCCGGCGACCTATGGTCAGGTAGTGGAAAGTGGCGAACGCCGCTATTTGATTTATGGTCGGGCGGACGATCGGGCGGAGATTGAGTTGGCGATCGCTTCGTTTAAAATTAATTAAGTTTAAACTTATGGACAATAAAACTACCATCAGTACGCTAGTTATTCTTTTAATTTTGGGTGCTTTTTACGTGATTTTGATGGCGGCGCGAAATCTAACGCCCGAGCGACCAGTGCCGCCAGTTGGTGAGGGTGAGCCAACTTTTTGTACAATGGATGCCAAGATTTGCCCGGATGGTTCGGCTGTTGGTCGGGTGCCGCCCACTTGCGAATTTGCCGCCTGCCCTACGGGGATGTAAGTTTATTAACATGGATTTGATTCCGATCATTGGGTTAGAGATTCACGCCGAACTCGCGACGGCCACGAAAATGTGGTGTGGCTGTAAAAATGATCCGGACGAAAAACGTCCCAACTGGAATGTTTGCCCGGTGTGTTTGGCTCATCCGGGAACGTTGCCGGTGCCTAATCGCGAGGCGATTAGGCACGTTTTGCGCGTGGGCTTGGCCGTGGGCGGCAGACTGGCCGACTTTACCGAGTTTGATCGGAAAAATTATTTTTATCCCGATATTCCGAAGGGGTACCAGATTAGTCAGTACGAATATCCTTTGGTTGCTGGTGGATCACTCGCCGGCGTAGCTCTAACTCGTATCCACTTGGAAGAAGATACGGCTCGGTCTCAGCACGCGGAAGATGCTGACCACAGCTTGGTAGATTTTAATCGCGCGGGCGTGCCACTCATGGAGTTGGTGACGGAACCGGTGATCGAAAACGCTAAACAGGCCGGCGACTTTGCTCGTGAACTCCAACTGTTATTGCGCTATTTGGGTGTCGCTGAAGCGAATATGGAAAAAGGGGAGTTACGAGTCGAGGCGAACATTTCGCTGGGGACGCGAGAAAAATTTGGGACGAAGGTGGAAGTAAAAAATCTAAACTCTTTCCGGGCGGTGGAAAAGGCCATCAATCACGAACTGGAGCGTCAGCGAGCATTGTTGGCTAGCGGTGGTCAGGTGGTGCAAGAGACGCGGGGTTGGGATGACGTGGCTGGAGTCACCTTTTCTCAACGGCAAAAAGAGTCTTCGCATGATTATCGCTATTTCCCGGATCCGGATATTCCTAAATTTAAATTAAGTGAATTGGCTGAATTTAAAAATTTAGATCAGACTTTGCCGGAGTTGCCGTGGCAAAAGCGCGAGCGCTATCGGGCTCTGGGTTTTTTGCAGTCTCAAGATGTTGAACAGCTGGTTGGCGACTTTGAGCTGGCTCTCTTTTTTGATCAGACTTCCGCGGAGCTTAAAGATCCGGCCCTAATTAAGGCGGCGGCGAACATTATCTTAAACGATATTGCTGGTAAGCGAAAAAATGATCCAGCGTGGTTGCCAGCGGCCGAGACTTTTGTGAAAGTGATCAAGCTTAATCTGCCCATGCCGCAAATGCGGAGCTCAATTCTGACTGGCAAGATTGTGGAAGTGCTGTCTGATGACGCGCTGGGTGGAATTGTTGATCAAGTTATCGCGGCCAATCCAAACGTAGTGGCTGACTATCGAGGGGGCAAACAATCGGCCTTACAATTTTTGGTTGGGCAGGGGATGAAGGAGAGTAAGGGAAGTGCTAATCCGGCGGTGTTGGCTAAATTATTTAAAGCCGCCCTAGACGCTCAATCATGAGTTGGATTTTCCTCTCTTTGCTCTCGGCTTTTTTTGCCGCTTTGGTGGCGATCTTGGGTAAGCTGGGAATTAAAGAGATTGATTCGACTTTGGCGACGGGGGTGCGCGCGGCCGTGATGGCGGTCGCAATGTTGATCGCCGTGACCGCCCTCGGTAAATGGAAATTTGTTTCGACGATTGATGGCCGCGCGCTCAGCTTTATTGTGATGTCGGGACTGGCTGGAGCTCTCTCGTGGTTATTTTATTTTTTAGCTTTAAAAAGTGGCAAAGCCGCTTCGGTCGCGGCCGTAGACCGCTTGAGCGTGGTTTTTGTTTTAATTTTGGCCACGCTCTTTTTGGGCGAGCTCGCCACCGTCAAATCTTGGTTGGGGGCGGCCCTGATCGTCATCGGCGCCATTCTAATGGTTCTCGGATAATTTTTAAGCAACAAAAAAGCCCGTCGAGCACGTCTACTCGAGGGCTTAAGTTTCCGAAAGACCTTTGGTGGCCCGGGTGGGTGGGGTGGACAAATGCAATGCAGGGAGCACGTGCTTTAGCCTGGAGGCCCACCCCACCCACCACCATCACCACTTTTTTGACTTTACCAAAATCCTCTCTGGTCGTCAATTGGGCTGCTAAATTGACAAGCCGGGATAATCGTGTATTCTGATAATACGTAGTAAGTGTTTCTCGAGGTTCCTGCATTTGTTCAAAGTGTCGGGAGACGTGGAGAAAGGTCGCCTTACACGAAAAACAAAAGTTCAAATGGCTAAAAAATTGTACGTCGGCGGTATTCCGTATTCAAGTACGGATGAGACGCTGAAGGCCGCTTTTGCTCAGGCTGGCTCCGTTGAGTCTGCGACCATCATCATGGATCGCATGACGGGTCGCTCGAAAGGCTTCGGCTTTGTCGAGATGACTTCGGACGAGGATGCGCAAAAAGCGATCGCGATGTGGAATGGTCAGGACTTTGAGGGTCGCAAGCTTACGGTCAACGAAGCTCGCCCCTTGGAGCCCCGCATGCCCCGCCGCTCGTCAGATTCTTCAGGTATGTAAGGTGCCCGAAGTTTTCTCTAAGATCACCCGGCTTCGTCGTTAGACGAGGACGGGTGGTTTTAGTTTTAGCGTCTTGTCGCCCGTAAGTTTTTATGTTATTGTTCTCGTCTCAAGATGTCGATTAGAAACGTTGCCATTATTGCTCACGTTGACCACGGCAAGACCACGCTCGTGGATGCTTTGTTGCGTCAATCGCAGACGGCGATTGGTAAGGAGGCGACGGGTCGGGGAGATTTGATTATGGATTCTAACCCCCTAGAACGTGAGCGTGGGATTACGATTTTTTCAAAAAATGCCTCAGTTCGTTGGGGTGAGCATAAGATCAATATTATCGACACGCCCGGTCACGCCGATTTTGGTGGCGAGGTCGAGCGCGTGCTGTCGATGGCGGACGGCGCCTTGTTGTTGGTTGATGCCAAGGAGGGGCCGATGCCTCAGACTCGTTTCGTTTTAAAAAAGGCACTGGCCACGAAACTCAAAATTATCGTGGTGGTCAACAAGATTGATAAGCCTGATGCGCGCATTCCTTACGTGCTTGATAAAACCTTAGAACTTTTTCTGGAGTTGGGAGCTAGCGATGAGCAGAGTGATTTTCCGGTAATTTATGCTTCGGCGAAAAATGGTTTAGCTGGTTTAAAGCCGGAGCTCGCCGCTATGACGGACATTGCTCCGGTCTTTGAGACGATCTTGAAAGAGATCGAGCCGCCACCGTCTCAAGTAGACGCGCCCCTGCAGATGTTAGTGACGACAATCACCGGCGATCAGTTTAAGGGTCGGATCGCGACCGGCCGAGTCCGTCGCGGTCAAATTGCTGCAGGGCAAGAAGTCGTTTTAATTAATCGGGCCGGTGAGCACAAAAAATTCCGCCTGACGTCACTGCTTGGTTATGAGGGATTAAATCGGGTGGAGATTGAGTCGGCGGTGGCGGGCGATGTCGTCGCCGTGGCTGGTATGCCCGAGATTATGATTGGTGAGACGGTAGCCGATCCGGCTTTGCCTGAGGCCTTGCCACTTCTTTCGATCGAAGAGCCGACGGTCAAAATGACTTTAATGGTCAACGACTCGCCTTTTGCGGGACGAGAGGGAACCTTTACCACCTCGCGACAGATTCGTGAGCGTTTGACCAAAGAACTGGAAAACGATATGGCCTTGCGAGTCGAGGACGCTCCCACTAGCGCCGGCGGCGCGCGCTGGATTGTTTCGGGACGCGGCGAATTGCACCTAGCGATTTTGCTTGAACGCCTGCGGCGTGAGGGTTACGAGTTGCAGGTATCGCGACCGCAAGTGATTGAGAAGCGGGAAGGCGATCGGACGCTTGTGCCTTTTGAACGACTTTTTGTGGAGACTCCGGAAGAATATGCTGGCGTGATTATTCAAAAGTTGGGTACGCGTCACGGTCAGATGCAGGATTATAAAACTGAGGGTGGTGTCGCCTTTTTGGAATTTATCGTTCCCACCCGCGGTTTGTTTGGTTATCGCAACGAATTTTTAACTGACACTAAGGGCTTGGGGATTATGAATACTAGTTTTCTCGAATATCGGGAAGACGAACAGGCTTGGCGTGATGACGAACACGGTTCGCTGGTGGTCCACGAGAGCGGCCAAACTCTAACTTATGGTTTGATGAGCGTTCAGGATCGCGGGGTGTTGTTTGTTGGTCCGGGAGCCGCGGTCTACAAGGGCCAGGTGGTGGGTCAACATTCGCGCCCTGGCGATCTGCACGTTAATGTTTGTCGAGCTAAACATCTAACTAACTTCCGCTCTAAAAACGAGGCTGACGAAGAGCAGTTTATGACTCCGCGACCGATGGATTTGGAAGCCGCGCTGGAGTATATCGGTGATGACGAATTGGTAGAAGTGACGCCGCAATCGATCCGCATTCGGAAAATGATTTTGGACGAGGCCGAAGCTCGCCGTCAAGCTCGGGGGATTAAGGAATAGCTAGAACTAACTAGAGTCGGGGTGGTACAATAGAGCTCATGATTGAGCAGATTTTGGGTTTTACCGAACAGTTGCGTTGGCAGCCAGTGATCGCCAATGGCGAGAACTTGGCCCAGACCGACAAGTTTATTGTGGCGGGGATGGGTGGGTCGCATTTGGCCGCTGATTTGTTGCGCACATATCAACCCGATTTAGATCTATTAGTCCATCGAGATTATGGCTTGCCCCGTGTGCCGGCTTATTTTTTGCGAGAAAGTTTAATCGTGGTTTGTTCTCATTCGGGCGAGACGGCGGAGGCGCTTGATGTTTTGCGCCAGAGTGTGGCCGCCGGCCTTTAGGTGGCAGG
>CAYUHC010000003.1:0-46830 GCA_964444555.1 uncultured Candidatus Saccharibacteria bacterium
TTCATTTGCAAAATTTAAATCGGGGATAGATGGTGTACTTGATCACTTGGCCAAGGAGTTTGCCGCCATTCGAACGGGTCGCGCTACTCCGGCCTTGCTCGATAGTATTAACGTTGAATCCTACGGTTCGCGCGTGCCCCTCAAACAACTCGGCTCGGTTGGCGTTGATGATGTGCGAAGTTTAAGGATTACTTTGTGGGACAAATCTCAAGTTAAAGCGGTTGAGCAAGCCATTAGTGTGGCTAATTTGGGGGTCTCGGTGACGGTTGATGGTCCAGCTATCCGAGTAATTTTCCCTGATCTCACAGCGGAAAAAAGAAAATTGTTGTCGAAGGTGGCAGGTGAGAAGGCCGAAGCCGCTCGGATTGCTTTGCGGCAAGAACGAGAAAAAACCTGGAACGAAATCCAGGCTGGCGAGAAAGATGGAACCATTTCGGAAGACGAAAAATTTCGTTTGAAGGAAGATCTGCAAGCTCAAGTCGATGAGGTTAATCAGAAAATAAAGTCGGCGCTAGAACGTAAAGAAGCCGAAATCGCCGGATGACTCTAGTTTTATTTTTTATCATCTTGGCGGTGCTGATTTTGTCTCATGAGCTGGGACACTTTTTGGCGGCAAAATATTTCGGGGTTCGGGTGGACGAGTTTGGTTTGGGCTTTCCGCCCAAGTTAGTTAGCTGGCGTCGGGGCGAAACCGAATATTCGATTAACCTTATTCCCTTCGGCGGATTTGTAAAAATTTTTGGTGAGACACCTGATGAGGATTCGTTAACGGGAGCCGATTCGGGACGAAGTTTGGTTAATAAGCCCCGTTGGCAACAGGCTGTGGTCTTGGCCGCCGGAGTCTTTTTTAATTTAATTTTGGCCTGGGGCTTGATTAGCGTGGGCTTGATGGTTGGGTTGCCCTCACCGGCGGAGGAGGCGACGGGGGCGCCGGCTCGTTTGTTGATCACTAGCGTGATGCCCGATTCTCCCGCCGCGGCCGCGGGCCTTCGGCCCGGCGACGAGCTCGTCGCTTTAGGGGCCGCGGCAGTCCGGACCACTGGTCAATTAACGCCGGAGTTGGTTCAAGATTTTGTCGCTGATCATCCGACCGAAGAAATTACTTTAGAGTATCGTCGAGGGCAGGTGTTGACGGGTAAGGATTTGCCTGTGGCTCGGGCAGAGCTTACGCCTCGACCCATCCAAGCCGGAGCCGCGCCAGTTCTGGGCATTGCGATGGAGGAGATCGCTCTGCGCCAGGTCTTGCCTCATCGCGCGATTGTGGAGGGCCTTAACCTAACGGTGTCTCTCACTAAGGCAACGGCTGCGGCGCTGGCCTCCTTTGTTACGCAAGCTTGGCGGGGCGAATCAATTATCTCGAGCGTCACCGGGCCAGTTGGGTTAGTGGGCTTGGTGGGCAATGCCCGGGTAATGGGCTTGGTTTACTTGCTTAGCTTTACGGCCCTAATCTCCATTAACCTGGCGGTGATTAACTTGGTGCCCTTTCCGGCGCTCGATGGGGGACGCCTCCTGTTTTTATTGATCGAAAAGATTAAGGGTTCGGCAATCCGCCCGACCGTGGCCAACGTGCTTAATGGCGTTGGTTTTGCCTTGTTGTTGCTGCTGATGGCCGTGATTACTTTCCACGATATCGCCAAGCTATTCTAGGGTTTTGGGCTCTATTGACAAAATCTTATATTAGTGTATGATTGTGGCAGATGGCGTGGTGCTATCTCTGAAATTTAACTTTAAAATAAGGAGATTACAATGGACCCGTTGGCAAGAGAGTTGTGGAGGGGGTTCGGAGCAGTTGTCCTCATGTTCTTTGTGGGGGCATTGGTAATGTTAATCATCGATTGTTATCTGTAATTAAAAAACGGGGGGGTAGGGCGCCTGGAGAAATCCGGGCGTCTTTTTCGTTTTTGACCCTTGGGGCGGTTTCTAGTAAGCTAAGGGCGATGCGCCAATCTCAACTTTTTACTAAGACCCGCCGCGAAGCTCCCAAGGATGAGGTCTCTCGCAATGCCGAACTTTTGATCCGAGCCGGGTATGTTCACAAAGAGTTAGCCGGTGTTTATTCTCTTCTACCGCTAGGTTTGCGCGTGCTGGAAAAAATTAATTCTATTATCCGTCGCGAGATGGCTGGTTTGGGTGCGAGTGAGGCAGAGCTATCGGCCCTTCAAGATCCTACCAGTTGGCAGACCACTGGTCGGTGGAGCGATGAGGTGGTTGATGTTTGGTTTAAAACGACTTTAAAAAATGAGTCAGTGGTGGGTCTGGGGCTCACGCACGAGGAGGCGTTCACGATGATTATGAAAGATTTTATTCAATCTTATCGTGATCTCCCGCGCGCTGTTTATCAGATCCAAACTAAGTTCCGCAATGAGACGCGGGCCAAGAGCGGACTTCTGCGCGGCCGCGAGTTTTTAATGAAGGATCTCTACTCTTTCCACGCCACCATGGCGGATCTTGATGAGTTTTACGAACGCGTGGCCACTAGTTACGAACGGATTTTTAAGGCCGTTGGTCTTGGCGATCTCACTTATCGCACCTTTGCTTCCGGTGGCGTCTTTAGCAAATTTAGTCATGAGTTCCAGACGATTTGCGAAGCCGGCGAAGACACCATTTATCTTTCCAGTGAGCGGGGGGTGGCGGTTAATACGGAAGTTTGCACTGACGAGGTTTTGGCCGAATTGCGTTTGATTAAAGATGATTTGGTCCCGCACAAAGCTATTGAGGTGGGTAATATTTTTAAATTAGGTTCGCGCTTTTCGGAGGCGCTCGGCCTGTCTTTTGTGGACGAGGCCGGTGAGCGCCAGCCAGTTTTGATGGCCAGTTATGGCTTAGGCCCGACTCGGATTTTGGGGACGATTGCCGAGGTGCTCTCAGACGAGCGAGGTCTGGTTTGGCCGGCCGCCGTGGCGCCGTTTGCTGTTCACCTGATTGGTTTGGGTGGCAAGGATGAGGCGGTGGTGGCTAAGGCGGAAGAACTTTATCAATCACTAGTGGGGGCGGGGATTGAGGTGCTTTACGATGATCGAGAGGTCTCCGCGGGTGAGAAGTTTGCCGATAGCGATTTGTTGGGTTTGCCTTTGCGCTTGGTGGTGAGTGAGCGCAGTTTGGCTGGTGGAGGAGTAGAGACTAAGCGCCGACGCAGTAGCGAGACAGAAATCATTCCGGTTGACCGAGTAGTGGCGTATTGTCATGGCTAAATTTTGGGACAAGCTTAAGCGTTCATGGTCTACCGATATCGGCATTGATTTAGGTACGGCCAACACGCTTGTTTATATTAAGGGTCACGGCATCGTTATTAACGAGCCGACGATTGTGGCGATTAACGAGAAGACCGGTCGCGTTGTGGCTATTGGTACCGACGCCAAACAAATGGTCGGTCGGACGCCGGCGCACGTCTCGGTGATCCGGCCCTTGGTTGATGGGGTGATTTCTAATTTTGAGGTCGCCGAGGAGATGCTGGCTTATTTTATTCGGCGAGCGCAAGAGTTTAGCCCGAAAAAGTTTTTGCGACCACGGGTGGTGATCGGCGTTCCGGTCTCGGTGACCAACGTCGAGGTGCGGGCGGTGCGCGATGCCGCGCGCAATGCCGGTGCTGGCGAAGTAGCAATTATCGAGGAGCCGATGGCCGCGGCGGTGGGCATTAGGTTGCCGGTTCACGAACCGGTCGGCAGTATGATTATTGATATTGGTGGTGGGACGACAGATATCGCCGTGATTTCTTTGGGTGGGATTGTGCGGGCAAAAAATTTGAAAATTGCGGGCGATCGCTTAAACGCCGACATCATGACCTATATTCGTGATGAGTTTAAAATTTTACTGGGCGAAAAGACGGCCGAGGACGTAAAAATTGCCATTGGTTCGGTTTGGAAGTCTAAGGAGCCACTCGACGCGACCGTGCGTGGTCGAGATTTGGTGACGGGTTTGCCCAAGGAGGTGGTGATCACGGACGCCGATATTAAAGAGGCGATTGGTCCGTCGATCGAAATTTTGGTGGACTCGATTAAGGAGGTTCTCGAGTCGACGCCGCCGGAGGTGATTTCTGATGTGATGCACAAGGGAATTATTTTGGTCGGCGGTGGCGCCTTGATTAAGGGGATGCCCGAACTTTTAGCTCACGCTCTTAAATTGCCAATTACCGTCACCGAGGACCCGCTAACGGCCGTGGTCCGAGGGACGGGGGTGGTGCTCGATGATCTGGAGCGCTATCGTGATATTCTAATTAATGATGATGACTCGATACCCGACCGGTCCTGATCGTTTTGCGCGGCCGCGGCCTAAGCGTTGGCGACGTTTTATCGCGCTGATTGCGGCCGCGGCCTTTTTGGTCTGGGGCGGGAGTTGGCTGGCTGATCGCTTGTCTCCGGCCGCGACGGTAGTGGAACCACTGGCGAAAACGGCTGGTCAGGCCACTTTGGGTGGACTCGATTTTTTGTCGGCTTTGTTGGGCGGGAAAGATCGCTTGTTGGCGCAGAACCAGGCGTTGCAAACCAAGGTGGCCGAGCTAGAGGTCCGGTTGCTTGATTATGATCAGGTACGCGCCGAGCGAGCCACGCTCTTGGGGCAGTTGGGTTTTAAAGCTAGTTCGACGGAGGCATTGACGATTGGTCGAGTCTTGTCGCTGGGTTGGGCCAGTCCTTACGATACGTTAATTGCCGAGATCCCGACCGGTCAGTTGGTTCGGGTGGGAGCGCCGGTGACATTTGGCGGTTCCTTATTGCTCGGTTTAGTTGGTGAGGTTAATGATAATTTGGTGCGCATCCGCTTGCTCTCTGCGCCCGGATCAGAGACGCCCGTGCTGGTAGGCACCAGCACCGCCGCGGTCAAAGCCCGCGGCCGCGGCAACGGCAACTTTGAGGTGACGTTGCCGCGGGGCGTCCCCGTGATGGTGGGTGACGTGGTTACGGCTTCGAGCTCGCCGGCGGAACGCTACTTAGGTCGGATCGGCGAGATTGAGAGTGATCCTAGTGACTCCTCGCAGAAAATCTTTTTCCGCTTCCCACTAAATATCGGCGCTTTGCGCTTTGTTGAGATCCATGATTTCTAGAGTGATTTTTACTCTGGCGCTCCTTTGGTCAATTTTTAGTCTGCCGTGGTGGGGTAGTTTGGCTTTGGCCCTCGTTGCCTTATTGCTATTTGATTGGTGGTATGGCTTTTTTTTGCTGTGGCCATTTTTCGTCCGGTTACCCCTTACCGTGATTAGTCTGATGTTGGTTGTGCTCGCCCCCGAGATCAAAAGTCGTATAATGGTGTCGTCATGACCCCTTTCCGTCGGCGATTTAAGCAGGCCTATCGTGATCTAGATCCGGATGAGGTTTTGCTCGACGCGCGTAATCTGCCTTCGTTCAACACCCAACAATTCGAGGGGAGGTTAGAAAAACCGATTAGCAAACTCTCGTTTTATTTTTTAGCCGCCCTGTTTGCTTTGGTGCTGGTTATTTTTTTAGGCAAAGTTTTTCAATTGCAGGTGGTGCAAGGTGGCGCCTTGGCCGAGCGGAGTCACAACAACACTTTGCGGCACATCCCGATTTTTGCCGAACGGGGGATTATTGAGGATCGTCATGGTGAGGAGTTGGCTTGGAATGATGCCGAACTTGGTCGAGCGTATAATGAGGCGCCCGGTCTCGCGCACCTGGTTGGCTACATTGGTTATCCCAACGAAGAGGAGATGGCGACCGGCAATTTCCATCCCAAGCAGATGGTGGGACGTGAGGGCGCGGAGCGCTGGTTTAACGAGGAGTTGGAGGGTGGTCGCGGTCTTAAGATCGAGGAGGTCGACGTGGGCGGCGAAGTAGTTTCTGAGCATGTGCTGGAGGTGCCCAAAAGTGGAGCGCCCGTTCGGCTCTCGATTGATTTGGGAGTCCAAGGCGAATTGGGTCGGGCGATTGAGTCGATGATGTCGGAGTATGGCTTTCGCGGCGGAGCGGGTCTGATTATGGACGTTAAGACGGGGCAATTATTGGCGATGGTCAGCGCGCCGGAGTATCGCTCTGGCATCTTGTCGCAGGGCGAGGATCGCGCGGCGATCAATGGTTACTTAACCGATAAGCGGCTTCCATTTCTTAATCGGGTCTTGCGTGGACTCTACACCCCCGGCTCGATTGTAAAAACGATCATGGCCGCCGCCGCGTTGCAGGAAGGAGTGATTTCACCCACTAAGCAGATTTATTCTAGTGGTGAGATCGCGATTGCTAATCCTTATAGTCCCAAAGATAAGTCAATTTTCCGCGATTGGAAGGCGCACGGTTGGGTTGATGTGCGTCGGGCTCTGGCCGTTTCTTCGAACGTTTATTTTTACGCCGTTGGTGGTGGTTACGAGGATCAGCGAGGGATTGGCATCCGGGCGATTGACCGTTACGCCCAGGCTTTTGGTTTGGGTGAGGCCACGGGTTTTAGATTTGGGAGCGAAGAGACTGGCAACATTCCAACCCCCGAATGGAAAGAAAAAGTTTTTGACGGCGAGCCGTGGCGGTTGGGCGACACTTATCATACGGTGATCGGGCAGTACGGCTTTCAGGTGACGCCTTTGCAGATGGTGCGCGTGGTGGGGGCGTTGGCCACGGGATCACTTGTTCGACCAACTATCTCGACGACCGATCAGCCGGTGAGCACGCCTCTTGGGGCCGTTTCGCCAGAGAATTTACAAATTGTCCGTGAGGGGATGCGTCAGGCCGTGCTAGAAGGGACAGCTAAGGGATTAATGGTTAACGAGGTGGCGATTGCGGGCAAGACGGGAACGGCAGAGCTTGGCGTATCGAAGGCTGACGTCAACTCTTGGACGATGGGTTTTTGGCCTTACGAAAATCCTCGCTTTGCTTACGCGGTAGTTTTGGAACAGGGAAGTCGAAATAATTTAGTCGGGGCCACTCTTGCGATGCGGCAAGTCATTAATTGGCTAGTCGCTAATCGGCCAGAATATTTGCTGGCCGAGACTCGTTGACCGCGACCACGAAATAAAGTAGAATAAGCGCCATCATGGATAAACACTATTTAAGCCGCGAGAAGCATGAACAGTTGGTTGCCGAGTTACATGAATTAAAAATGGTTCGTCGCAAGGAGGTAGCTGAGCGGTTGGATTTTGCAAAGTCGCTAGGCGATCTTTCAGAAAATGCTGAGTATCATGCCGCGCGCGAAGAGCAGGCGGAGATTGAGGATCGAATTCGTCAATTAGAGGACTTGCTCAAGTCGAGTGAGATTGTGGAAGCGCATCACAGCACGGTGGTTGAGGTGGGCACGACGCTTAAGGTTAAGCGAGCTGGTGGTTCAGAACAATTACTGACGATTGTCGGGAGTGAGGAGGCTGACATCGCGTCGGGCAAAGTTTCTTATCAATCGCCAATTGGCGCCGCTCTCTTGGGACGCAAGAAGGGCGACAGCGTCACTGTCGAGACGCCTCGAGGTAGTGTGGAGTACAAAATTCTTAGTCTAGAATAACTCATGGCTTCATTAGAAGAATTACGCAGTGAGCGCATCAAAAAATTGGAGGCGCTCAGATCGGCGGGCATCGATCCTTATCCGACTGATTTTCCTCATGACCACAGTGTGGCCGAAGTGGTGGCTGGGTTTGATGAGCTGGTAACCTCGGGCAAAAAAGTCTCAATCGTTGGTCGAGTCCGAGCGATCCGCGGTCAGGGGGGTATTTTGTTTTGTAATCTTGATGACGGGACGGGCACCTTTCAGGCCGTGTTTAAAAAAGATGAATTACCAGCTGAACTATTTGAACGTTTTGTGGAGACGGTGGACTTGGGCGACTTTATTGGCGTGACGGGGCCGCTGTTGGTTACCAAACGAGGCGAACAGAGCGTGGCGGTTGCCGAGTGGTTGATGTTGGCCAAAGCGCTCCGGCCCTTGCCGAGCCAGTGGCACGGCCTTTCGGAAGTTGAGGAGCGCTTTCGTCGACGTTATCTTGATAGCTTGATGTCTCCAGAGGTGCGCGAGCGTTTCGTTTTGCGCTCGCGTTTGATTGCCGAGGTGCGCCAATTCTTACAGCGACATGATTTTATGGAGGTGGAGACACCAATGCTCCAGACGGTCGCTGGCGGGGCAACGGCCACTCCCTTTGTTACTCATCACGAGGCGCTTGATCTCGATTTGTATTTACGAGTCGCTCCCGAACTCCATCTCAAGCAAATGGTGATTGGCGGATTTTCTAAAGTCTTTGAATTGGGGCGAAGTTTTCGTAACGAAGGACTCGATGCGACCCACAATCCGGAGTTTACCTCGCTTGAGGTCTATGAGGCCTACGGTACTCCTGCGACGGCTCAGAAGTTGGTGGCCGAGATGGTGCGCTCGGTCTTTAAAAAAGCGTTGGGGACGGCGGAGGTGGCCTATAACGGCGCGGTCCTCTCTTTTGCTGGTCAGATTCCGGCGATCACCTTTGCTGACCTACTTCAAAAATACACGCTGATTAATGATTTGAATTTGCCCGAAAAAGAGTTGGCACTAAAGGCCGCTCAATTTGGTATTACGGTGGCGCCCGGCGAACATCGGACCAAAATTTTGGACAGCATTTACAAAAAGATGTGTCGACCAAAATTAATCCAACCTATTTTTATTACCGATTATCCGGTTGAGTTTTCGCCCTTGGCCAAGCGTCAAGCCGATCAACCCAGTTTAATTAGTCGTTTCCAGTTAGTTGCTGGCGGTTTGGAGTTGGTTAACGGCTTTGCCGAACTTAACGATCCCTTGGATCAGGCCGAACGTTTTACCGAGCAAGAAGCTCGGCGCGCTGGCGGTGATGAGGAGGCCCAAGCTAAGGACGACTCTTATGTTGAAGCGTTGGAGTATGGTTTGCCGCCTACGACTGGTTGGGGATTGGGGATTGATCGGTTGGTGATGCTGGCCACGGACACTCAGGCGATTAGGGAAGTAATTTTCTTCCCAACAATGCGCCCGCGCTAGCGAAGGAGGTGATTTGTGTTTACAATAGAGATGATGAAGTATTTTAAACTCAAGCGTTGGTGGTGGTGGCTGATCGCCGCGGTGGTTGTGTTTGGCTTGTTGTGGTGGTGGTGGTGGCGTGAGCCCGCCGCACCGACTGATCGAGTCACGGTGGCGCCAAGTGACGTGGAGCAGATCGTCACGGTGATTGGTACTGTGGCCGCGGCCGCCGACACTTCGTTGGCCTTTGAGACGGCGGGCCGAGTGGTGGCGACGCCGGTGATAGTCGGTCAATCCGTCCGGGCCGGTGAGGCCTTGGTGCGCTTGGATACGTCCACCCTGGAAGCCGAGTTGGCTGCCGCCCGAGCCGCGGTGGCACTGAAGCGCGCCGAGGCGGGCAACACTTCCATTAACGTCGCGGAGGTGACGAGAGAGCAAGACCAATTAGTGGTTAGTGCTTATCGCACCCTGCTCTCTAGTGATTTGAGGCCCGTGCCTTCGTCGGCGAACTATGATCTGACGCCGCCGGTAATTACTGGTCGTTACACTGGGGCGGAGGGGCAATATAAAATTCGTATTCTTCGCAAAACTGGCGGCGGGGATGATTTTGAGTTGTTGACCTTTGGTCTGGAGCGCTCTGGCCCGATCTTGATCGAAGATAGTGAGCCAACACCGCTCGGGACCCAGGGCTTATTTATTTCTTTCCCTGACGACATTTTTGCTTACGACGACACCACTTGGTACATTGATATTCCTAATCAATCAAGCAGCGATTATGCCGACAATTATAATGCTTATCGCGAAGCGATGCGGACTCGTGATCGAGTGATTGGTGAGGCCGAGGCCCGAGTGACTGGCAAACTGACTGGTTTAACGGTGGCTGAGGCCGAGGTGGCGCAGGCCGAAGCGGAAGTTCGTCGTCTCGAACAGGAGATTGCTCAGCGCACGCTCCGTTCGCCAATTGATGGCATAGTGGCACTCCAAGATGCCGAGGTGGGTGAGTTAGTCTCGGCCGGCGTGGTGGTGGCCAAAGTCATTTCCGCTAATAATTTTGAAATCGAATCAAAGGTGCCCGAGGCGGAGATTGCTAAGTTGGCCGTGGGCAATAAGGGGACGGCGACGCTTGATGCGTATGGCGAGGCCCTACGTTTGCCGGTGACCGTAACGCAGATTGATCCCGCCGAAACGGTGGTCAATGACGTAGCCACTTACAAAATCACTGTTCAGTTTGATTCTCGTGACGAGCGGATCCGTTCGGGAATGACGGCTAACGTCAACATTAACTCGGCTTCGAGTAATGGGGCGCTGGCCATTCCCGTCCGAGCCCTTATTTATGACGATCGTGGGCCAGCAGTTTACGTTGCTACGGCGACCGGCTCAGAAAAGCGCTCGGTCACGACGGGTATTTTGGGAGTTAATGGTTTGATTGAGATTTTGTCTGGCTTGGAAGCTGGCGAAGTCGTTTTAACCGACCCACCGCGCGAGTAAATTTAAACTTTTTAGACGACAATCAAATCTTCGCTTAAAAGCGGAGATTTTTTGTGGATAAGTGGGGTTGGTGAGTGGGTGGAAGTGGCATATAATGATAGCGTGGTGGGATAAAGTGGGTTTTATATGCTCATCGGCGAGTATCATCATACGATTGACCAGAAGAAACGAATCGCCTTGCCCTCGCGGCTGCGTAAGGAACTTGGTCGTAGTGTGGTAATAACGCACGGGCTGGATCATTGTTTGGCCGTCTATCCGGAAAAGCAGTGGTCCCACGTTGCCGAAAAGTTAGGCAACCTCTCAATGGGTCAAGCAGACACGCGAAGCTTTAACCGTTTTATGTTGGCGGGAGCGGTGGTCGCGGAGGTCGACAAGATGGGGCGAGTGTTGATTCCTGATTTTCTGAAAGAGTATGCCGGCCTCCAAGAAGAAGTGGTGATGGCGGGAGTCCATAATCGTTTAGAGATTTGGGATCAGGCCCGCTGGCGTGAGTACAAGAGCGGAGTCGAAAAGCAGGCCGACGCTCTGGCGCAAAAGTTAGGTGAGATCGGAGTGATCTAGGGTTATGGCACATCTCCCTGTTTTGCTCGAAGAGGTGCTGGCCGACTTGGATCCTCAGCCCGACGATGTGATGGTGGATGCCACAATCAATCGCGGGGGTCACGCCGGAGTGATCTGTCAGCAATTGTCCGGCGGGGGATTCTTAGTTGGGATCGACGCGGACGGCGGAGCGCTCGTCGAAGCGAAGACGGCTCTGGCTCAGTGTCCTTGCCCGGTTAGATTGATCGAAAGTAATTTCCGTCATCTGGCTGAGCGATTGCACGAGGTCGGGATTACTAGCGTTAACGGTATCTTGATGGATCTGGGGTGGAGTTCGGATGAGTTGGAGCGTTCGGGTCGGGGATTTAGCTTTCGTCGACACGAACCTCTGCTTATGACTTACGCGAGCAATCCCGGTCCTGATGATCTAACGGCGGCCCGAATCGTCAATCAGTGGAGCGAGGAGCGGTTGACCAGCATCTTGCGGGAATTTGGCGAAGAACGCTTTGCTCCCCGGATCGCCGCCGCCATCGTGGCCACGCGCCGCCTCCGCCCGATTGAGACGACGGATGATCTGGTGGCGATTGTCTTAAGCGCTGTTCCGTCCTGGTATACCCATCGCCGTCTCCATCCCGCGACCAAAACTTTTCAGGCCATCCGGATGGCGACCAATGATGAGTTAGGGGCTCTGCAGGCAGGATTAGTCAGCGCTTGGCAGGTCTTGGCTCCCGGTGGCCGACTGGCGGTGATCAGTTTCCACAGTCTCGAGGCTCGAATCGTTAAAACTTTTTTTCAAGGGCTGGTGCGGGAGGGTCGAGCGGAATTTGTTCACAAAAAAGTGACCAAACCAACTTACGCTCAGACTCGCGAAAATCCTCGCAGCCGCAGTGCGCAATTACGAACCATTAAAAGAGTATCCTTATGACCACACTTCGCACCGTTGAATATCCTTATCGTTTATATGTTCATTATTTTTTGGCTTTAGCGGTGGTGGTCTTGGGCGTCTACATTTTCTTTGTTAATGCCATCATTATGGACGTCGTGGGACGTGAGCGCGCTCTCCAGTCATTGGCCGAGATTAAAACTGAGGTAACGACCCTAGAGTCGGCTTACTTAACTTTGGCTAGTACGGTGACGCTTGATCGAGCCACGGAGTTGGGCTTGGTCCCCGTGGCTGGCGCGACGGACTTTGCTTATCGCGAGAGTGCTCCGACGGCGCAAGTTAGCTTTCGACGCTAAGTAATACCGAGAGTCTATGGCGGCCAGATTGGAGCGACGAATCGGAATTATTGCGGGCTTGCTAGTTTTGGGCGTTTTAATTTTAACCGCTCGGTTGTTTTTTATTCAGATTGTTAAAGGGGGGTATTATGCCGACCGAGCCGATCGCCAATATCAGCGACCAGTTACTAACGCGCCAGACCGGGGCTCAATTTATTTTTTAACTAAAGACGGAGCGCGGGTGACCGCCGCCACGATGCGACAGGGTTTTGTGGTGGCGATTAATCCGCGGTTGATTAAAGATCCAGCCGAGACCTATCGCCGGCTGGCCGAGATCTTGCCCTTGGAGCGAGAAACTTTTTTAGCTCAAGCTAGTGATCGAGACGATTCCTATGTGGAGATTGCCGATCGCGTCGAGACGCGCGTGGCCGACCTGATTGCCGCCGCCAAGATTGAGGGTGTTGGGGCTTACCAAAAGCGTTGGCGCGTCTATCCGGCCGGGACGCTGGCGGCGCACGTGCTCGGCTTTATTGCCTATGATGGCGATACGCGCACTGGCCGTTATGGTTTGGAGAAGCAGTATAACGAAATTTTAGAACGCGATCCGACCCAAACCTTTATTAACTTTTTGGGTCGGGCCTTTGCCGAGATCCGCGGCACGGCCTCTGGTCGCTTAACGCAAACTGAGGCGGATTTGGTTCTGACGATTGAGCCGGAGGTCCAACTTAATTTAGAAAAGGAGTTGGCGTTAGTCCGTGAGCGTTACGCCGCCGCCGAAGTCGGTGGGATTGTGCTGGAGCCCACCACCGGCGCGGTGGTGGCGATGGCGGCGGCACCCAATTTTGATCCCGGCGGCCGCCAGAGTGATATCTCGATTCTCACCAACCCTCTCGTCAGTAAGGTTTACGAAATGGGCTCAATCGTTAAGCCGCTCACCGTGGCGGCCGCCCTGGATGCGGGAACCATTACTGCCGATACGACTTACGTCGACACGGGCCGCCTCTTGATTGATGGTCGACCGATCATGAATCATGATGGCAAGAGTCATGGTGCGGTCTCGATGCAACAGGTCCTTAACCAGTCTCTAAACACTGGAGCGGTTTTTGCGATGCAGAGTTTGGGTAAGTCCAAATTCCGTGACTACTTTTACGGCTACGGTTTAAGCGAGAAGACGGGGATTGATCTACCTAGCGAAGGTACGGGTTTGTTAAAAAATTTAAATAGCCCGCGCGAGGTCGAGTACGCGACGGCCTCTTTCGGTCAGGGGATTGCGGTGACGCCCATTGCCATGGCGCGCGCTTTGGCGGTGCTAGCCAATGGTGGTAAATTAGTCACGCCGTACGTGGTGGCGCGCTTTGATCGTTACAATAGTCGCTTGTCGAGCGAGGTGACGCCGGCCTCTGGGCGAAGTGTTTTGAAGCCAGAAACCAGCGCCGAAATTAGTCGGATGCTCGTGCGAGTCGTTGACGAATCTTTGGCGGGCGGCAAAGCTAAGCTTGAGCACTATCAGGTGGCCGCTAAGACGGGTACGGCGCAGATGGCCAATCCGGCTGGCGGCTATTACGCTGATCGCTATCTGCACTCCTTCTTCGGCTACTTTCCCGCTTCGGCGCCACGCTTCTTGACCTTTCTTTACGTTGTCTACCCGCAGGGCGTCCAATACGCTTCCGAGACGCTGACTCAGCCGTTTATGAATCTAACCAACTTTTTGATAAACTATTACCAAGTGCCGCCGGACCGCTAATCTTTTTACGATGGCTCGCCAATTTTTACGCTCAATCGTTATTGCTATTATTCGTTGGGAGGCCAAACAAGTCCTCCGCAAGTATCGTCCCAAAATTGTGGGCATTACCGGTAGTGTGGGCAAGACGGGAACCAAGGAGGCCGTGGCCACGGTGCTCCGCTCGCGTTACCAGGTTCGGCAGAGTGCTAAAAGTTTTAATGGCGAGTTGGGCGTTCCGCTTACAATCTTAAATCTCCCTAACGCTTGGTTAAGTTTGTCTGGTTGGTTAAAAAACATTGTGGAGGGTGCCAGTCTCATTTTGTTTAAAAGTCCTTACCCGGAGTGGCTGGTGTTGGAGGTGGGAGTGGAACAGCCTGGCGACATTGATTGGATTACGAGTTGGGTTAAGTTTGACGTCGCGGTGGTGACGCGCCTACCGGAGGTGCCCGTCCATGTGGAATATTTTTCTTCTCCCGAAGAGGTAGCCGAAGAGAAGATGAAGTTGGCCCAAGCGGTGCCGGCGACGGGAAGGGTTATTTTAAATGGGGACGATGAACGGATCATGGCGCGCTCGCGCGGCCTCTCGGCGCCCGCGGTGACTTATGGCTTTGGCCCCGGCCTAACTATCCAGGGCGAGCATCCCGAATCGTTGATCGAAGAGGGGGTGCCCAAGGGACTTAGTTTTAAATTAGCCACGGGTGGGCACAATTTGCCCGTGCGCGTTAAGGGCTTGGCCGCGCCACATCAGTTATATGGCGTGATGGCGGCGATAGCGGTGGGGCAATTTGTGGGCCTTAATTTGGTGGAGATCGCCGAGTCGCTTGGTCATCTCGAGACACCGCCGGGTCGTTTCCGACTAATCCCAGGCATCAAAGAGACGTTGATCGTAGATGATAGTTATAATTCGTCGCCGGCGGCGCTTGAGGCGGCGCTAGAAACTTTTGGCAAAATGAGTACGACTGGTCGGCGCTTGGCCGTCTTAGGCGATATGCTCGAGTTGGGGCCGCTGACGATTGAGGCCCATCGCCGCGCCGGCGAGCAGGTGGCCGCCGCCAAAATTGATTTTTTAATTACCGTGGGGATGAGGACTAAGTTTTTGGCCGAGGCGGCGCATAAGCACAAGATGCTTAAAAAGCAGATGCTCCATTTTGATACGTGGCAGGGGGTGGGGGAGAAGTTGCAAGCGATGCTCCAGCCCGGCGATATTGTGCTCATTAAGGGCTCGCAGTCAATCCGGCTGGAAAAGGTGGTGGAGGAAGTGATGGCCGAGCCCGACCGCGCCGCCGAGCTCCTCGTCCGCCAGGATCCCGAGTGGAAGAAGCGTGGCTAAGGGCGGAGTAGCAATACTTGACGAAAATTTTTTCTTGGCCATCCACCAGCCGCTGAGTTTTACACACTCAGCGGCTTTAATTTTATAATAGGTAGTGTTTTAGGTGAGCTTCTAAGGACGCCTGGTCAGAAATGGTTTCTAAAATAAACAATCCGTTTCTTATTAGGGGCTGAACAGTCACCTTGACAATGTGATATTAAAGGTATATAATATAAGATAGAGATGGCATTGGGTCATCTGTTCATTCACAAGGGTCCTAGAGAACCCGTTTCCCTAAAGGAGCAAATCTCATGACGACGACCAAAGAAATGGTTCTGCGGACACTCGGCAGTTCTGGAGTTTCCTTCGACGAATCTGTGGTTGACTTACTCGAGCAGCGAATCGAGAAAGCTATTCAGGGTCGCAGAAGGAACCAGAAGCTCAGTCCCCTGGGGTTGGCATTCACGACCGCCAGGAACTGGGCAGTCAGCCAGAAGCGGAGATCCGCTGCGGCTGCCAGACGAACGGCTCGCGAGCTTCTCGCTGCAGAGCAGGCTCGCCTCGAGAAAGACCTGTATGAGCGGTGCCGGGAAGAGTTTGATCGAATTTTCTTCAAACTCCTGCCCGATCTCCGCTGCAGTCAGCCGAAGCAGCTTCAGCTCGTAAAGCTGATCTGCTTCGAAGGCCTTTCTCTGGAAGAGTGCGCGGAGCGCTTGCCGGGAACTTCCGGCGAACAGCGCTTTAAGTGGAAGGCGCGCGGGTTCAAACTGGTGATGGCGCAGGCTTCGCCAGAACTCCAGCAGTACCTTCGCCGCTTCTTGACCGCGAAGAGCGAGTGCAAGAGGTGAAAACCAAATGGTCCAGGGAGTACCAGAAAACTCCCTTCCGTCTCGGAATGTGTATTCCGACCGATGAAGGCGAAAGCCAGAAACGGAATTGCTCATTGTCACTCGGCCATAGCGAGCCACTTCCGAAAGGAGAAATCGCATGTATCGTAGAATCGAAGTCCCTGGTAGATCAGCAATGCTGCTGGCCTCCAAGGCGATGGTGGGATCGGGACTCCCTGATCCTGAGAAGTTATTCCTGCGACCAACGAACAAAACGCTACACTTCTTCTTTACCGAATACGGATGGGAGAAGTGCGGACATGCCATTCTGAGCGAGCTTCGCTCTAAGGGACATCGCGCTCGAGTTATCTCGGTCGGAGAGAAGGCTGCTCAAAGCAGCATCCGATATCGCGATAAGTGGCAAGTGGCACTTCTGTTTTGTTGGCCCAAGGGGAAATCCCGTTGATTCTTGGGATCAGTTTTTGGCAAAGGCTATAGCGAGCCGCTTCCTGAAAGGAGAAATCGCATGTTTCGGAAACTGACCACGATCGTGGACTGCAAACTCGCCCGGGAAATTGAAAAAGATCCCGAGTCCGAAGTTTGTTCCTCCGAGGGGTTCAAGGTGTGCATGGAACTCGCCCTTGCGGTAGTCTACCGAGGACTCAACCTCACTCTCGGGAGGCGAGTCTTACTCAGTAAGGAAAGCGAGAGCGGCAACGACAAAGTCCTGGAGAAGTTCTTCGGGTCAGAAGGGTACTGCTTGCGTCACGAGATTCAAGCAGCCCACCGGATCGAAGTCGTGATCCACCTCGGGTCAGAAGCAACTTCATTTCGTTGGCTGCTGCTTCTGTTCGAGAAGAGTGAGAAGGAGCCCTTTTATGTCCTGAGCATGGACGTGGGGTTAGACGGAAAAATCTCGCGACCGCACCTGACGAACATGAAACAGTGACCAATTCCCAACCGCATTTCAGTAGCGTTTAATACTGAACCCGCGTTCGAAAGAGCGCGGGATTTTTGTTACACTTTTATCATATGGAAGATTTGACTAGACAGGCCGATCAAAAAATCCGCGAATGGGCAGCGAGAAAAGATAAGCTAGTGGTCGCAATTGACGGCTATACCGGCGTGGGAAAAACCACTCTGCTGGATAATCTAACTAAACAGAATCCTGATATTGTTCCGGTACATTGGGATGATTTTCTAATGTCCAGTCGAGAATGGGAGGAAAAATTGAAGAATGATGCCGGGCGGGCGGAAGTCTGTCCGACCAGCCACACCGATCACGACAGAATTGAAAAAGTGATTACCGATTTTAGAAATCAAAATGGGATTTACCAAACTAATATTTTTAATCCGCAGACCGGGGAAGTAGACACGCCAATTGAGTATGACTTTTCCAAAAAGATTTTGGTGATGGACGGCGTCTTTGTGTTCCATCCCAAACTTTTAAACCATCTCTGGGATAAACGAATCTATGTTGACGGCGATACCGATGAAATAGACCGTCGCCGGGTCGCCCGAGAGAAAGCACGCTGGGGCGAGAAATATTTTCCCGAAACTCATCCCGACTCCCACTTCCGCAAACTCACGATCGCTCTAAAAAAATATCGGGCCGAGCACAAACCAGAAGAAAAAGCAGATTTAGTGCTTCACAACACCGACGAATAATTAAAAGATTCCCAGAGTTTGGACTTTTTTCAGAAGAAAAGTATCTCTTTCGACAACATACTTACTCTCGTGATTATTGGCCCGGCTTTCCATGAGTTCAATAGCTTTATCCAACGGCATCCAAATTGCATCCTGAAAACCATTATCTAGTTCATGTTGAGTAAAAGTAGCTTTCTGCTTTTCGCCTTTTGTTTTGCCGACGTAGCAATAGGAAGTTTGGACGAGAGAAAACTCGGCTCGATACTCCATTACCGAACCTAGTTCCCGAATTACCTCCACATCTGTACCGATCTCCTCCAAACATTCTCGACGGAAAGCCTCTACCTTATCCTCACCATTTTCGATTCCTCCTCCGGGAAGTTTATAATAGTTATGAGCAGTTACGGGAAGAAGCGCTACATTTTTATTTTCATCAAAGACCACGCCTCTGGCGGCAAATCTCGTCCTCAGATTAGCGGCGGCTTTGTCAGTGATATTGCTTGGATTTAACTTAAGAATTTGTTCCATATTCTTCGACGCTTCTCGTGCGTACAGACCTCGCTCGACTTGGTGACCCTACGGGGAGTCGAACCCCGATTACCACCGTGAGAGGGTGATGTCCTAGCCATTAGACGATAGGGCCGTTCGGCAGTAATGGTACCATATTTTTATTCGTTCGCAACCGTTGGTCGGCGCTGGGGCGCGTGGTACGATAGAGAGCAATGGAAACAAGTTTTTATGTTTTAGCGGGACTCCTGGTGGTGGCGATTGGGGTCATTGTGTGGCTCTGGCGTCGCCGCCAAGAGAGCTCGGCGCCCGGCTCTGATCAGGGCCTTCTCTTGATCCAGAGTCAGTTGGCCGAGCAGGCACGAGCCATTAGTGAGTTTGGTCGGCTCATGGACGGCAAGCTTACCGAGTCGAGTCGGTGGATGCAGGATTCCCTGCGGAGTCAATTTTCCGAATCAACCAAAATTATTCGCGAGATTACCACCGAGTTGGCGCGAGTAGGCGAGGGGCAAAAGCAGGTGATGAACTTTACCGAACAGCTCCGCGACTTGCAGGATATTTTAAAAAATCCCAAGCAGCGCGGGATTTTGGGCGAGTATTATTTGGAGACTTTGTTAAAAAATGTTTTGCCGCCAGGCTCTTTCCAGATGCAATATCCGTTTCCGGATGGGACGATCGTGGACGCGGCGGTTTTCGTGCGCGACAAGATTATTCCCGTCGACTCCAAGTTTTCGCTCGAAAACTATAATCGCTTAGTCGCCGAGCGTGATCCGGCCGAGCGCGAGCGACTCGAAAAGCTTTTCGTCAACGATCTCAAATTGCGAATTCAGGAGACGGCCAAGTATATCCAGCCGGAGCGGGGGACGCTCGAGTTTGCCTTTATGTTTATTCCGCACGAGGCCATTTATTACGATCTCTTGGTTAGCACAGTGGGCGCGCTTAAGGATGATACAGAAAATTTGATTCAACGGGCGGCCAGCAAGTATCACGTCATTATCGTTTCGCCCACCTCGTTCTTGGCTTACCTGCAAACCGTGCTTCAAGGTTTAAACGCGATGAAGATTGAGGAAAAGGCGCAAGAGATTGTTAAGCGCGTCGCGGAGCTTGGCAAGCATCTTAAGGCCTATGAGGAGTATCACGTTAAGTTGGGTAATTCGCTCGGCACGGTGGTTAACCATTTTAATAACGGCAGTAAGGAGCTAAAAAAGATCGATAAGGACGTTTTGCGGATCTCTGGCGCCGCCCCGGGATTGGCGATTGAGTTGGTGGACAGTCCACAGCGTGAGGAATAGAGGAGTAGCGGCCAAAAAGAAACCGCCAGTTCCCATGGGGATAATCTGGCGGGTTGTTTGAGGCGTGCGGCACCCTGTTTCTTGCATTTTGGCGCGGTCAAGGGTGCCGCAGCGAGTGGAAGTTCGATTCGGAGACCAAGGCCTCCTGTGGGGTACAATAGCATACAAAAAGTAGGTGCGCAACTATTTGATTTTATGCTAGAGTAAGAGACGGAATCTTAATTGGAGGAACTTAAAATGCTGAAAGGAAAAACCATTGTAGTGATTGGGGCAACGGGGGGGTTGGGTTGGCCGCTATCGAAGTATTTAAGCAGTCAGGGAGCCAACTTGGTGCTGGTGTCGCGCGGGCAAGATAAGCTTAATGAGCTGTTGGGAGAGATTGGGCCCGAGCGAGCGCTGGCGATTGCGGCCGATGCTTCGGATCTGATCGCGATGCGCGATCGGGTGATCCCTCAAGCGATGAGTCGTTTTCGCTTGATTGATGGCGTCGTCTTGTCGGCTGGTAGTTGGAGCCGCTCGGAGGTCTTGGTAAATCCCGCCGAAGAGATTTTGGCCGCGGAAGCCAAGATGCGCCAGGGCATGGTTTTGCCAACGCTAGTGCCGGCTCTGGCCTTTGCCGACCACTTTAAGGATCAGAATCACGGCCACATCTTCCACATTTCTTCTCACGTGGTTGAGCGTGCGGAATTGGCAGGTAACTTTGCCTATCGCTTGGCCAAGCAAGTTGGAAGCAATTTGATGCTCCAGTTGGCCATTCGCTTTCAGGGTGAACGTCTGTCCATCCGCACATCCGACCTGCGTCCCGGGATTATTAATACCCGAGACACCGAGGGGGTAATTCGGGAGGCGGGTTTTGATCCGGCGACGGAGGCGGTCCAGCCCGAGGTGATTGGCGAGTGGATTGCTCATCACCTCAATGATTCCGAGTCGCCCCTGATTGGTTCCTTTGCTTGTAAGGCCGTTTTGCCTTAGCGATTTTGGCTGGGGTCACCCAGCGCCCGGCCCGTCGATGGAGTCCACCCCGGCTCCTCGACGGGCTTTTTTTCTGCCTTGCTTTTTATTGGTAGATGTGTAAAATAAGAGCCACTATGTCATTTGCAGTAATCAAGACCGGGGGCAAGCAATACAAGGTTTCGGCTGGCGACACGCTCAAAATTGAGAAGTTGGCTGGTGCCGAAAAGGATGGCCAAGTCACTTTTGACGAAGTGCTATTGGTTGATGATGGCTCGACCACCCGCGTCGGGGAGGCGGCTTCGGGCGCCAAGGTTACGGCCACGGTAGTGGAGGAGGCCGGCCGCGCCGATAAGGTGGTAGGTATCAAGTACCGCGCCAAGAGCCGCTACCGCGTTAAGTACGGTCATCGTCAGCCCTTTACCTCGGTTAAGATCGCTGAAATAAAATAGGACCTCTTTCTTGAGCGCCTTCAGGCATCATTCTCGATGTTTGAGGGCGCTTTTTATTGTGTCGGGATCAGAATACTCTAGTTCCGAACCAGTGGAGAGGCCACGGCCGAGTGTCGAAATTTTAAGCCCATGGCGTTCGGTCGTGGGGGCTAAATATTGTCGCAAAAAGTCAGCCGTATGATCGCCTTCGGTATTGGCCGAGAGGGCGAGAATAATTTCTTTTAAACCATGAGTGGTTCGGCTGGCGATTTGAGCTAAAAGTTCCGGCCCCCGGATCCGTAGTTCGGGATTTTTTTCTAGGACGGGTACCAGCGAACCCAACACAAAGTAGTGACCCTCGTAGGTTCGCGAGCGCTCGATGGTTTCGAGGTCGGTATCTTTTTCGACGAGCAAGAGGAGGCGGGGATCGCGTTTGGGATTGGCGCAGATCGGGCAGAGTGAGCCGGTTGTTTGATGTTCGCGTCCAGAAAAGAAGCGGTGGCAAGTCGGGCATTGGTTAACCTGGGCCCGTAATTCTTTGATCCGTTCGATCAGCGTGTGGACGTTGCTGTTTGAGGAGCGGAGGAGGTAATAGACAAAGCGTTCCGCCTGGCGCGGTCCAATACCGGGGAATTTGCGGAACTCTTCCGCTAGTTGTTGGATCACCTTGTCGCTCATGGAGTGGATTTAAAAGCCGCCAAAGTCGCTTTTCTCGAGCGTATTAAAGCTGGTCCGAGCCTCATCAAAGTAGAGTTGGACTTCGCCGGTTGGGCCATTGCGGTGTTTGGCGATAATGATTTCGGCAATATTTTTTTTGTCGGAATTTTCGTTCATTTTATCTTCGCGATGGATAAACATCACCACGTCGGCGTCTTGCTCGATGGAGCCGGAGTCGCGCAGGTCAGAGAGGCGAGGCTTGCCACCGCGCTGTTCGACGGCGCGGGAGAGTTGCGAGAGGGCGAGGACGGGGGCCTCCATTTCGCGAGCGAGAGCTTTGAGCGAGCGCGAGATCTCGGTGACTTGTTGGACCAGGGAGTCGCTATCTTTTTTGGGCACCATCAGCTGGAGGTAATCGACGATGATTAGATCCAAGCCGTGTTCGGCTTTGAGTTTGCGACAGACCGACTTCATTTTAGTGATGGTATTGCCTGGCTCGTCGTCGATAAAGATTGGTGCCGTCGCGAGGCGATCAAGCGCGTCGCGGATGCGGCCAAAGTCGTCATCGGTTTTCACTTTTCCAGTGCGGAGTTGCCAGGAGTCTACCTTACTTTCGGCGGCCAAGAGGCGGTCGACGAGTTGCTGAGTGCTCATTTCGAGCGAAAAGATGCCAACGACCTTATTTTGACCACAAGCGACGTTGCGAGCGATGTCGAGCGCTAGCGAAGTTTTACCCACCGAGGGGCGAGCCGCCAAGATCACTAGGTCGGAGCGCTGGAGACCGGCTAGTTTGTTATCAATGTCGCGAAAGCCGGTCGGCACGCCCCGCATCTCACCGTCTGATTTGTGGAGCTTGTCGAGTCGTTCCCAGGCGTCAACGAGAGTGTCTTTAATTCGCGTAAAAGTTTTTTTGGAATAATGACCAATTTCCAAAATCGTTCTTTGGGCTTTGTCGAAAACGGTATCGAGATCTTCGGATTCGTTGTAACTAAGTTCCGCGATGCTATCGGCCGAAGAGATTAATTGTCGGAGAATAGATTTTTTCTTAACAATTTCGGCGTAATACTTAACGTTGCTGGTGGAGGGGACGGCGTTAACCATTTCGGCGATGTAGGCCGCGCCGCCGATCTGTTCGATCTGTTTGCGCTCTTTTAAGTAGCCAGTCAGGGCCACCATGTCGATTGGCTCACCCTTTTCGTGAAGGGCCATCATTGCCTTGTAGATTTTGCGGTGCTTTTCGGCGTAAAAGTCGGTGCCGTCGATGACGTCCATTACTTCGTAGATGGCGTCAGGCCGGAGCATGATCGCGCCGAGCAGTGCCTGCTCGGCGCCGATATCTTGCGGCGGGATCCGGAGCGGACTTTTTACAAATTCGCCAGCTGTTCTTAGCTCACTCATTAGGCAGATTGTACCACGCTCCCCAGGGGCAAAAAATCGAGCCCAAGTGTTCAGATAGTGGACATCCGGGGGATAACTTCGGTCCCGGTGGAGGTGTCGTTTAAGTCAAACCCCTGTTCGGTAATTTGCTGGCGGAGACGATCAGCTTCGGCCCAGTTGCCAGCTTGGCGAGCGGCTTGGCGTTCGGCGACTAGTCGAGTGATTTCGGTCGGAATGACGCTGGGCGTCTTTGTACCCAACTTAAGTCCCAGTACTTGATCAAATTTTAACAGAGTCGCGACCCGTTCAGCGGGGGGGAGAGAGTCATCCTTGACTAACTGCCAGGCGAGCGCGACGGCTTCCGGCAGGTTTAGATCATTGGCCAGGCAAGTTTTAAATTTTTCTTCGTACTCGGCATTGACGGTCTGGTTTGCTGGGTCGGCGCTAGCGGCAAAGTGGTTGAGTTTTTTGAGCGCGCTTTCGGCGCCAGCCAAGGCCTCCCAGGTAAAGTTGGCCAACGAGCGATAATGAGAGGTTAGGAGCCAATAGCGGTAAGCCAGTGGAGAAATTTGCTTAGCCCTAATATCGGCGAGGGTAAAGAAGTTGCTTAAAGACTTGCTCATTTTTTGACCATTAACCATCAGGAAAGCGGAGTGGATCCAGTGTTTGGCGAAAGGTTGGCCGGTGGCGGCCTCGGATTGAGCGATTTCGTTTTCGTGGTGAGGGAAGATTAGGTCAGTGCCGCCGAGGTGGTAATCAAAGCCGGATCCCAGCTCTTTCAGACTCATGGCTGAACATTCGATGTGCCAGCCTGGTCGACCTTCACCAAAAGGGGCGGGCCAGTGATTGGGACCATCTTCGGGGGTGGGGAATTTCCAGAGCGCAAAGTCGCGATGGTCACGCTTGCCTCGCGCTGGCGTCTCACCTTGTTCGAGACCTTGATCCAGCGGTCGGCCCGAGAGTCGACCATAGGGAGCGAAAGAGCTGATCGAAAAATAGATCCCATCTTCACCGGGGTAAGCATGACCTTTTTCCATCAGCGTTTCGATTAGGGCGATCATTTCGCCTAGATGTTCGGTGGCCCGCGTCAGGGTGGTGGGAGGTAGTAGATTAAGTTCAGCAAAGTCAGTCAAAAATAATTGTTCGTAGCGTTTGGTGAGGGTGGCCAAGTCTTCGCCCTGGTTCTGGCTGGCGGCAATTGTTTTGTCGTCCACGTCAGTGATGTTCATGACGTGTTTAACTTGGCTTCCGTAATATTCGAGCGAGCGACGCAAAAGATCGGCCACGACGAGAGTCCGCCAGTTGCCCAAGTGAGCATAATCGTAGACGGTTGGACCACAAACGTAGAGCCCCACCGGCGAGTGGGGAGGGGCGGGGTCAAATTGGCGACTAAGGGTGTTGTAAAGATTTAGAACCATTTTTTAAATCGGGCCAATACGTACATCACAATACTCGAACCAAACATAAGCGCAAGTACGCTGTAAAAGTCGTAGGGTTGGCCGATCAGCGGCAGTTCAGTGTTCATGCCGAAGATTTGGGGGATGACGGAGAGTGGAAAGAAGACGAAGGCCAAAACGGTGAGTAATTTCATCGTTTCGTTAGACTTAATGGCCAGCAGGGATTCGTTGGTTTGACGTAGTTCGTTAAAGGTGCCGCGGATGCTTTCGATTGAGTTCCAGACCTTATCGTATTCACTACTTAGAGCTTGGCTATAATAATTAAATTTATCTCCAAAGAGTTCTCGGCCGGAGTAGTTTAGCGATTGGAGGACTTCGCGATGAGTTTTGAGATTCCACTGGCAATCGAGCAAATCTCGGCTAACACCCGCCAGTTCGGTAACGACCTCGCGTTCTTTGCCCGAGAAGACTTTGGGCTCAATGGTTTTTAGGCGATTGTTGATGGCTGAGAGACTAAGATCGAGCGTGGCGTACATTTCTCGAAGGATTAAATAGAGAACGAGGCCGCCGTGGACTTTGTGATTATTCTTTTTTAAGGCCAGGTCGGTTTCAAAAATTTTAGCAAAATCTAGCAGAGAATTGATCGGTTCGTAGTGGGCGGTAATGATAAAGTTAGATCCAACCACAAAGTCCACTTCTTGAGCTTCTTGATTTGGTCGGTCGGGGAAGTGGAGGATCAGATAAAGATAATCTTGGTAGGTGTCGACCTTGCTCCGGCTTGAGGGGCGACGCAATTCTTCTAGCGTGAGGGGGTGGAGATTGTATTTGGTGCCCACTTCAGCCAGTTCAGTTTCCGTGGGATTTTCTAGATCCAACCAGTGGATTTCTTTGTAGGTAAACGTGCGCAACATATTCCCCAATAGTATAGCGTGATTCTAGTTTGACCACCAAGGGTCAATTTGGGATAATTGAGCAACATGAATAAGACTCTAAAAAGTTTGAGTTTTCTGGTCGTGGCCTTGATTTTGGTGGGCGTGGCCTTTGTCGGCGGGGTGGCCTGGGGATTTCAAAGTCGCGCCGAGACCGCGCCAGCCGAAGTTAACCTTGATGACTTTTGGCGAGTTTGGAATTTGCTCGATGAGCGCTTTGTCTCTTCGGCCACTAGTAGTGCGGCGGTAACGAATGAGCAGAAGTTGTGGGGAGCCATCAGTGGGCTAGTTGATTCTTTCGATGATCCCTACACCGTCTTTTTACCTCCAGAAGAAAATAAAAGTTTTAAGGAGGAGGTTAGTGGGCGGTTTGGTGGCGTGGGGATGGAGGTTGGCGCTCGTGATCGAATGCTCACGATTATTGCTCCTTTGCCCGGGACCCCGGCCGCCGCCGCCGGCCTAAAGGCCGGCGATAAGATCCTGTCCATTGATGGACAGGCGGCGGCCGAGATGAGCGTTAGCGAGGCCATTAGTAAGATTCGGGGCGACATTGGCACCAAGGTCAAATTAAGCATTTTGCGTGGCGCTTCGTCGGCTGATCAAACCACTTTTGATGTAACGCTGACGCGGGCCCGAATTGAGGTTCCGACGATGGAGACCGAGCTATTGCCGGAGAAAATTTTCTTAATCAAACTGTTTAATTTTGGCGGCACAAGTGAGCGCCAATTCCGGACGGCGCTTAGTGAGTTTGTTCGGTCCAAAACCGATAAACTAATTTTAGATTTGCGTGGTAATCCTGGCGGTTATTTGGACGCGGCGGTTGATATTGCTAGTTGGTTTCTGCCCGCCGATCAAGTGGTGGTTCGGGAGGAGCGCCGAGATGGGGAGAGTAAAGTTTATAAAAGTGATGACCGAGGGCTCTTTAATGATAAGCTAAAAATGGTCGTTTTGGTGGACGAGGGGAGCGCCTCGGCTTCCGAAATTTTGGCCGGCGCCCTGCGCGAGCACGGCGTCGCAACCCTAATCGGGACCAAAACTTTTGGTAAGGGTTCGGTTCAAGAATTAGTGCCAATTTCTTCCGACACCGCGCTTAAGGTGACGGTGGCTCGTTGGTTGACTCCCAAGGGAATTTCCATTTCTCACGACGGTTTGGATCCAGATATGGTGGTGGAGGCGGCCACTTCGACGGCTGACTCAGCTCCGGACCGACCTCTAGAAGCGGCAATTGATTTTTTACTAGGCCGTAAACGTTAAAGTTAATATGAAGGTAATTTTACTCACTGACGTAGCGCGGATCGGCCGTCGTTACGAGATTAAGGAGGTGGCTGACGGCTATGGTCGGACGGTTTTGATTGGTCGCGGTCGAGCCCTGCTCGCCACGCCAGAAAATTTACGCAAAGTCGAGGCCGAGCGGCGAGTGGCCACTTCTGGCGTCACTCGTGATCAAAAAGATTTTCGCGCGATTGTGGCCTACGCGGCTAAGCATCCACTGGTGATGGTGGCGCCGGCTAGTGCGGAGGGCCATTTATTTGCGGGTTTGCACGCTCGCGATCTGGCCGCAGCGCTTAAGGCGGCCAGTCACTTGCCAGTAGCGTCTGAATGGTTTGTCTTGCCGTCTCCTCTCAAGTCGATCGGTACTTCGGTTGTCAAACTAAAAACCGCCGGGGAGACCGGCAGTTTAGTGGTGGACGTGAGGCGAGAGGCGACTAGCCGTTAACGCTTACTTCCTTGATCATACTGCGTCGTCCGTCGTAACCAGTCTTGCGCTTATCGCGAAAAGCAACCACGCCCGAAGTGTCGGAAAAAATGGTGTGATCTTTGCCCATTCGCGTACCAGTACCCGAGGTGTAGTGGGTGCCTCGCTGACGAACGATGATTGAGCCGGGGATAGCGTACTCGCCGGCGAACAATTTAACACCCAAATATTTAGGATTTGAGTCGCGTAAGTTCTTAGCTGTGCCACCTGATTTCTTTGTTGCCATAGTCTTTTGTTACAATCTAAGCAGCATGAATATAGCGCAGTTATCGGAAAAGATCAAGGGGCTGGGGGAGTGGTGGGCCCTAGCCGCCGTGGCCCTGGCTTTTTTATTGGGCTATGGTTTGGGAATATTGTCAAATGTAGAAATTAATCGGCCGCCCCTTAAGATTTCTACGGCCACATCCAGTTTGCCGACGGTGTCTACAGCCGGGCCGATTGTGGCGTCAAAAAATGGTACCAAATATCACGCACTCACCTGTCCGGGGGCGAAACAGATTGTTGCGGCCAACCGTCTTTATTTTGCCAGTGCCGCCGCCGCGGAGGCGGCGGGCTATACTCGAGCCGCTAACTGTCAATTGCCTTAGAATTTGCTAAACTATGACTAATGAGCGCGCGTTTTAAGCGGTGGTGGATCGCCATTTCGGTGGGTCATTTTTTGGCCTGGCGGCAACTTAAGCGTTCCAGTTTGGGGACCACTGTTTTGATCATTTTCGTTATGGCCCTGACCTTTCTCAATCTCGTGGTGGTGACAGGCATTTTGGTGGGCTTGATCGAGGGTTCGGTCCAGGTCAACAAGGGTCTTTATACCGGCGACATTATTATTTCGACCCTGCCCAATCGGACCTACATCGAGCAGTCGCCACGGATTATTGAGACCGTCAAACGTTTGCCTAGTGTCCAGTCTTTGTCGGCGCGTTATTTAGAGTCGGGGAGCGTTGAGGCTAATTATCAAAAAGTTCGTCGCGGCAATGAGTTGCCTAATCGCGTCGGGAGCCTGGTAGCGGGGATCGATCCTTTGGCCGAAGATCGGACGACCAATCTCTCCTCGCGAGTTATTGAGGGCGAATTTTTAAATCCCGGCGATGGTGATTTTATTTTGATTGGTGCCGACAAGTTAGCTAAGTATTTACCGATTGAGTCACCGGGACTCGAGACGCTTAAGGATGTGGCTATCGGATCTAAGGTTCGGATGACGATCGGCGATTCGACGCGACTCTATACAATTAAAGGTATCTTACGGAGCAAGGTGGGGGAGGTAGATAATCGTATTTTTATGAACGACACTCTTCTGCGGAGTATTGCTGGCCGGTATGATTATGGAGTTGACGAAATTGCGATTAAATTAATTCCCGGTACCGATTCTTTGAGAGTTAAGGACCAAATTTTGGCGGCTGGTGTGGGGGCTTACGCTCGCGTCCAGAGTTCCGAGGAGGCCGAACCTAAATTTTTGAAGGATATCAAAAACACTTTTGCCCTGCTGGGCAACGTGATCGGCAGTATTGGTCTGGCGGTGGCGTCGATTACGATTTTTATCGTGATCTTCGTCAATGCCATTACCCGCCGCAAGTACATCGGCATCTTAAAGGGGATTGGGATCGAGGGCGCGGCAATCCAGATCTCTTATATGATGCAAGCCGTCTTTTATGCCGCCGCGGGGATTATCGTTGGTGTTTTAATTATTTATGGACTGCTCGTGCCCTTTTTCGCGGCTCATCCGATCAACTTCCCCTTCAGCGATGGCATTTTGGTGGCCCCGGTTTCCGGCACATTAATTAGAGCAATTATTTTGATGATCGCGACGATTGGGGCTGGTTATATCCCAGCTAAGTTGATTGTCCGCCAAAATACTTTGGATGCGATTTTGGGGCGCAAATAATTAATCATGATCACGGTAAAAAAATTAGTAAAAAGTTTCTACGACGGCGATCACGAGCTGACGGTTTTGAAGGGTTTAGATCTGACGGTTAAGGCCGGAGAGTTTGTCGCCATCACTGGTCGTTCTGGTTCTGGTAAATCAACCCTGATGTATCAACTGGGCTTACTCGATCATCCTACCGCCGGCGAAATAATTATCGATGGCGTTGACGTCCTAGCTTTGTCGCAGGGGGAGCGTACCCGCTTTCGTTTGACGGAGCTGGGGTACGTCTTTCAAGACTACGCTCTGATGCCGGAGCTAACGGCAATGGAGAATGTGATGTTGCCTCTTTTGATGCAGGGGAAGAGTTTGCCGGTTGCTCGCGGCGAGGCCGCTCGCGCCCTGGATCGGATTGATCTCTCCGATAAGCACGACAACTTACCTAGCCAACTCTCTGGTGGTCAGCAACAGCGGGTGAGTATCGCGCGGGCGATCGGTCATAATCCAAAAATTATTTTTGCCGATGAGCCAACCGCCAACCTTGATAGTGAGACCGCTAGGGTAGTGCTCGATAGCTTTTTAGACCTCCACCGCCAAGGCCAGACGATCGTGATGGTGACGCACGAGCCGGAGTACGCAGACTTAACCGATCGGATTGTTGTCTTATCTGATGGGATGATTACCGAGGAGCATCAACCCCGGCATCGCTCTGGTGGTCGCTAGGGAAGGGAGAGTCGGCGCCTGGGATTAAAACAAACATAACGTCGCACAACATAGATTTTGCGACACTGTATTTAAAAAAATTAGTTTATTCTTTTAACTCCAACCATTCTAAAAACTTAATCCCCCCTAGGAATAGGAGCCAGGCCACCAGGATCAATAAAGCTTTGCCGTACATTAGAATCTTTTCTCCCATGAATGCTTATTCAAGCAAATTTAAGTTTTTGGTTCAAACTACAAAGATCACCAGCCCCGTTAATTCGGACTGGTGATCTTTGACAGTTAGTTTGCTTAGGCCTTACTCCAACAAGGTTGGCTCCACTTCCAGTGATAGATCCCCTCGTTCTTGATCAACCACATCGCGTAATCGATATTACCCTCAGTGGTGTAGATGTCGTAGCCCAGCTCCTGGCTCTTCGCTAAGTGGAAGTGCTCATTGATCTGGAACAAACCGACGTCATCAGAGTTGTGCAATCCACGGAGTACCTTTCCGTCCTTATCGAACTGGCGCAGGGTACTTTCACAGAAAGCTACTTTCAGAGCGAGTTTACTATCAACTCCCGCGTCCTCGGCTTTGCTCTCAATAATGTCGTGCAGGCTTTGGACTTGGGCGGAAACTGGGTTAGCGAGCGTCACACTTGCAGTAAGGCTATCATTCGTGGTCAACTGACTGTTTAACGCTATTAAGCTTGCCAAGCTTATTTGTAAGATTGAGGTATAAATAGGATGTAGAAATGAAAAATGGCTCTAATAAGCCATTTCGTCAATCCCTACAAGACCATCATAGCACAGCCATGGGTGGCTGTCAATACCCCACAATATTAGGTAAAATCTGTCAAATTTGGCTAAATTCGGTTTTTGAGGCCTTTAAAGTTCTCCCAAATCAGGTCAATCACGATTCGATCCCAGAATTGGACGACTACCGCCCAGGCATAATCGAGATTGGTCTGGACGGCTTCGGACTCAATGATCGATCGGAGGTCAATGCGAAAGTAACCCAACACAATAATCGCCACAATAATTAGGAGCAGTAGTTTGATTAGTCCCCTGTTCTTTTGTTGAATCATGAATTTATTATAACAAAGGATTAGAGGTAGAGCAGTGGATCAAGATAGGCCTTGGGGTCAGCCATGGGGATGGTGACATTCTGACAATTGATGCTGGTCACATAACGTTGAACGCGGACACCCTCTGAGGCGTAGACGGAAAAGTGTAAGTGAGGGCCGGTGGCGTAGCCGGTACGACCGGAATAGCCGATTAATTGCCCGGCGGCGACAGCTTGGCCAGTGGCTACCTTGGTGAGACTGAGGTGGGCGTAGAGCGTTGAGAGGCCGTTAGGGTGGCGTAGGAGGACCCAGCGGCCATATGAGTAGCAACCCACCTGCTCATCGGTGTTGCCGGTGGCGGTAACGATGCCAGAGCCCGCGGCTTTGACGGGGGTGCCGTCAGCTGCTCGTAAGTCGATGCCATTATGAGTGCCGGAGACGTATAGTCGAGCGGCGTCGACTGTTCGGCCGAAGTATTGAGTGATAAAGACGTTATCTAGGGGCCAGGAAAAGATTTTGCCGCGATTAGGAATTTTGGCTGGGTCAACGGCCAGCTTCAGTTGGGATTCGAAGGCAAAAAGTTCCCGTTCGAAGGCTGCCTTTTGGGCTTGGCGGTCGGCGAGAAGTTTTTTGTAGTTGGCTTCTTGGTTTTGGGTGGCGGCTAGGAGGGCGCTTTTCTCCTTTTTATTATTGTTCTCGATTTTTTGTTGATCCGCTAGTTGAGCTTTTAGGGCGAGCAGTTTCTTTTGCTCTTTTTCGGTGGCTTGATGCTGGTCCTCTAGGTCGGCTTTGGCCGTTCGGAGCTCGTCCATGGTGGTCACAATCCCCCCTTGGAGTTTTTCTAATTTACCCTCTTCGCTCCAGAGGGTGTTGAGACTTTCATCAGCTAACGCCAATTCTAAGAAACTAGCTTGGGTTAATTCCCGATGACGACGGAGAGAAAAAGCCAGGGCGGCAACCTGCGCCTCAATCCCCTGACTTTTGCGGCCAATCTCAAGGCCAAGTTTTTTGAGATTTAATTCAGCTCGCTCGATTTCTGCTTGGGTTAATCTAACGTCAGCATTAAGTTTTTTAAGAGTGGCGTCGAGTCGAGCCACCTCGCCTTTTAACGTGCTGGCTTGAGCTTGGGTGGTGGAAATGTTTTTTTGGTAGGCGGCGATCTCTTTTTCCAGAGCTTCGATCTTGGTGTTGCGGTCACGAATTTGACTTTGGAGATCCGAGAGCGAAGCTTGAGCTAAAGCGGTTGACGCCGACGTTAAGCCGAAGATAAAGATGAGCGAAAACAAAATTGTTTTAAAGAGTGGCGGCATGGGTGAGACGTTTGATCGTCTCATTTTTACCCAAAACCGCGGCGATAGCAAACGGATCGGGAGATTTCTCGCGACCAGAGAGCGCGACGCGAAATGGCCACAAGACAATCCCCCGCCCTTCGGCCGTGGCAAAGTCCCAGACCGCGGCCTTAACTTTGTCGGCGGTAAATTCATTATCTGGTACGGCGTCTAATAGGAGGACTAATTGTCCTAAGTGAGCAGTTGAGCGCAGTAGTTCACGGCTAGGAGCTGGTGGGTGAACGTAAAAATCTAGTTCGCCACCGGCCACCATCTGATCTATGTCGGCTAGAGTCGTGAGGCGTGAGCGGAGTTCTGGTAAGGCGCGTTGGATTAATTCTGCCGAGGCTTCTGGCCAGCGCGGGGCAATTAGAGTGATTAGTTCGGCGTCAGTTTTGCGCTTGAGGTGTTCCCGATTGAGCCAGTTTAATTTTTCTAAGTCGAAGATGGCCCCTCCCTTTTGGACACGAGTTAATTGGAAAGCGGTGACCAAATCTTCCAAAGTAAAGACCTCCTGATCATCCTCAGGATGCCAGCCCAGCAGGGCAAGGTAGTTAATTAACGCTTCTGGCAAATAACCTCTTTCGCGGTAATCTCTAACGCTCACGGCGCCATGGCGGCCCGACATTTTAGAACGATCTCGCTCTAAAATAAATGGTAGGTGGGCGTAAATCGGCCGCGGGGCGCCAATGGCTTCTTGGATCAAAATCTGCCGCGGCGTATTGGAAATGCCGTCTTCGCCTCGAATGACGTGGGTAATGCCCATGTCAAAATCATCAACGACCACGGTTAAGTGATAAAGCGGATCAGTAATACTGCGAGCAATGATAAAGTCACCCAGTTCGGTGGTGTCGAAGGTTATTTCGCCACGAATTAGGTCGGTAAAAGTTATTTGTCGATTGGGATTTTTAAGTCGTACTACTTCGGATTCGACGCCGGTTTCTTCGTGCTTTTCGCGTGAGACGTAGGCCTGCCCAGCCGCCAAAAGTTTGGCTAATTCGTCGCGATAGCGATCGGTGCGAGCGGATTGACGTGGGATCTCGGGATTGTCCCAGCTGAGGCCTAACCACTTTAGCCCCTCGATCAGATCGATTTCAAATTCTTTTTTAGAGCGCTGTTGATCAGTATCTTCGATCCGGAAAATCATTTGGCCGCCATGCTGACGAGCAAACAGATAATTAAACAAAGCGGTCCGGGCGCGGCCGATATGGAAATAGCCCGTCGGTGAAGGCGGAAAGCGAGTGATGACTTTATTGTTCATGTTCCAGGGCTAAATTTAAGAGTTCGTAAGCAATTAAGTGAGCGGCTTCGGGTCGAGAAAAGCTTTTGGCGCCAGCCTTCATTGTGGCTAGGGTTTGAGGATTGCTTAAGAGGCGGTTGATCTCACCCAAGAGGACGGAGGGGGTTAAATTGATTTGTTCGATGACGATCGCGCCACCCGAGCGAGCGTAGTTGAAGGCGTTGTGACGCTGGTCATGGCTGATTTCTTCGGGGATCGGAATAATAATCGACGGCGTTCCCCAAATTGCGATTTCGAAAATAATCGAACCAGCTCGACTAATCACCAGATCAGCCACTCCGGCGATCATTTGCATCGCCGAGGTATTGAGAGTGCCGTGGACTTGGTATCTCCCTCGCTCGGGAGAGTTCTCAAGTTTAAGCGCTGATCTTTTTTTGACGTCATCGAAGTTGCGGTCCCCCACTTGATGGATGATTTGAAACTTTTTAACCAGTTCCGGCAAAATATCGAGGACGACGTCATTGATCGCTTGAGCACCCAATGAGCCGCCGGTAATAAAGATGGTCGGCAGATTTGGTTCTAGTTTGAGAAATTCTCGGGCTCCGAGGGTGATGGGTTGGCGTAGTTCTCGTCTGATTGGGTTGCCGGTTACGGCTGTTCGAGCGGGAGGGAAATAAGCGGCGGCTTCGGGGTAAGACACGGCTACTCGCCGAGCAAATTTCCCTGACCACAAACTGACTCGGCCTGGATGGGCGTCCGACTCGTGGATAATTACTGGAATACCGAGGAGTCGTGCGGCCCACAAGCTGGGGAAGCTGGCGTAGGCGCCTTTGCTAAAAATCGCGTCAGGAAAAATAAAGTAGAGTTTAATGAGGGCAATGATAATCCCCCAACCCGTTACTACCGTGGCCGTTAGGTTTTTTAGCGAAAAATAGCGACGCAATTTTCCGGCCGGAATCGCTACAAATTCGATATTATTTTCGTACAATAATTGTGAGTTGTAGGGAGCGTCAGAAAAATAATAGAGCTTAACGCCGACGAGGCGCTTTTCTTTGACTAGCTCATTAAGCTCTTGAGCGACGGCAATTAAGGGGTAAAAGTGTCCACCTGTTCCGCCGCCAGTAAAAACTATTTTCATGATTGTCGGGTGTGTCTTGAAATGCTTACAATAATTCCGGCTTCTAATAAGGCAAACAAGAGAGCCGTTCCGCCGTGACTCACGAAGAGCAAGGGAGTGCCCGTGAGCGGAATCACCCCGAGCATTGAGGCGATATTAATAAATGTTCCGGTCATAATCATTATAACAATCCCCACGGTGACCAGTCTACCGAACTGATTGGGAGCCCGGGTGGCAATTCGGAAGCCCGCCAAAGCAAAGAGGAGGAAGGCGGCCAAAATGGTGGTGGCGCCGACGAAGCCAAACTCTTCGCTGGCCACTGAAAAGATTGAGTCACCGATCGGTTCTGGTAGATATTTAAACTTTTGAATGCTTTGGCCAAAGCCGCGGCCAAATACTCCCCCAGAGCCAATGGCAATGAGTGATTGATTGATTTGATAGCTTGATCCCAAGATGTTGGCGTCCGGATTAATAAAGGTTTTAACTCGGGCAACGATGTAGGGCTTGTAAGTCGCCACGCCAGCAATGCCGACCACAACAAGTAGGCACAGAATAAATAAGTCTCGCCACCGGGCGCCGGCGACGAAAAACATGGCCAAGCCGGCGCTAAACATGATTACTAGAGTATCAATATCGGGCTGGAGAGCCATCACGACGCCGATGATCCCGAGCATGATGAGGAATGGGAATAATCCTTGGCGTGGACGGCTGAGGTCATTTTTATTTTTGGCTAGCCAGGCGGCGAGAAATAAGACATAACCTAACTTCAAAAATTCTGAGGGCTGGATGGTGAGCGAACCCAAAAGAATCCAGCGTCTCGCGCCGCCTGAGGCAAAGCCGAGTCCGGGGACAAAGACTAAGAGCGTGGCGACCACCGAAGCCACAAATAAAATTAGACTGTATTTTCGCCACAAGCGGTAATCAATTGTGGAGACGATTAAAAAAACCAACCAACTAACTAGCAAAATTAGGAATTGTTTTAGCGCCACCGTTCCGACGGTGGCGCCCTCTCGGCTGAGAAGTCCCAAAGAAGCGGAGGAGAAGACGAAAAATCCCAGCAAGGATAGACCCAGGACGAGAAAGAAAAATAATCGATCTGGTTTGGTGCGACTCATGCTTAGCGTCCAATAAGAGTGATGATTAAGCCGAGAATGGCGGTAATGATACCGATTACCCAATAACGCATCACTACTTTGTAGGCGGGCCAACCGATGGCTTCAAAGTGGTGGTGGATGGGAGCGACCAAAAACACCTTCTTGCCACGAAGTTTTTTGGAGCCAAGTTGGATGACGTTACCCAAAACCGTCGCGAATAAAGGGAAGGCCAAGAGCGGCAAAAGCAGGACGGAATTGGTGAGGAAGGCCACAACGCCCAAGGTGAGCGTTAATCCCATAATCCCCGTCTCGGACATGTAAAAACGCGCGGGTGGAATATTGAACCACAAAAAGGCTAAGGTTGCGCCAGTAATGGAAGCTGTTAAGGCGGCCAAGTCAATCTGGTTTTCGAAGAAGGCCAAGGCGGTGTAGGTAGCAAAAATAATGGCCATCACTCCGCCGGCTAAGCCGTCTAATCCATCAATGACGCCGCTAGAGAATAGGGCGGCGATCACTGCCATAAAAATCGGTACTAACCACCAACCAACGAAAATTTCTCCCACAAATGGCACAAATAAAGTTTGCACCTCCAGTTTCCAAAAGAACCATAGTCCGATTGCTAACGCAATCCCCAAAACAATAATCAAGCGCTGTTTAAATGGTAATCCGCCTGAGGCGTAGCGTCCGGTGCCCCGGACCTCAAGCCAGTCGTCGATTAATCCAACCAGCGAGCCAAAGATGAGCGTCACAAACGGGATCCAGGTCTGTCCGCGTGACAAAAAATTAAGTCGATCCCACAAATCGCCGGGCAAAAAGATGGAGGCCAAAACTAGTGCCGCCACGGTGATCAGGGTGCTGGCCCAAATGATTACACCGCCCATTCTGGGTGTGCCCGTTTCTTTGTGTTCGTGGAGCTTATTAAAGATCGGGGTGGCGTTGCCGCTAGGATCAACCTTGCCGGCGCGACGCTTCCACAACTTATGACGATATAGATAGTTGGTCAGTAGCGGAGCGATGGCGATACCCACGAAGAAGGATAGGGTGATTGGTGCAAAAACTTTAAAGAAAGTAATCAGCATATTAATTTTGAGAATTAATGGTTAGTTCGGCTCGAACGGCTTCGCGGTCTGGTAGATTATTGGGCGAAGTCAGGCCGAGATACTGCCACAATTCTAAAGTGGGTTGGTAAAGATAAGTGCGAGCGTCGGCGGGGTTAGGGAGGCGTTCCACCAGGCCACGAATTTGGAGCGCCCGGAGAATAAAGCTGGAATTAACTCCGCGAATGTAGTCGATTTCGGCCCGAGTAATTGGTCCTTTGTAGGCGACGATGGAGAGCGTTTCGAGCGCGGCTTTACCTAGGTCGCGAGAGAGTTCCTCTTTGGTTAGTTGGGCGATTAAGTCGCTGGCGGCGGGATTGGTTCCTAGGGTCGCCGAACGTTCGTCGCGAATTAGGGTTAGCCCTCGGTCAGCCAACTTTTGACTTAATTCTTCGAGGGCGGAGGAAATTTCTTCTGGTGAACAATTTAGCCAAGCGGCCAGATCAGCCAGCGATACCGGCTCAGCCTTCCAAAATAAAATTGCCTCAATTTGGGCGTGACGTGGCATGGCTAATTGTTGAGCAGTATAGCTGGTTTGGGGGTTTTTCGCAAAACCAGAAATGTCGATAATTATTCGTAACGCGGCACATTGCTGGGGCCAGCCGTTTCGATAGCGATGTCATCAAATTGAGCGGATTGCTCGACAGTCACGATGCCCCGCTTGACTAATTCGAGCATTCCCAAAAAGCTAACGATGATATTAACTTTTTCTGCTTTGTCTCGGACAAAATCTTTAAAACTCATGCGCAGAGCTCCCTGGACTCGTTTGGCCAGATCGGTAATTGCTTCTTCTAAACTTAAAACTTTTCGGACAACCACTTGAGGGATTGCTTCAGTTTTTGGCAAATTATTGATCACCGCCTTAATCGCTTCGACGACGGTGGCCAAGGTGAGGTCGCGGGCGGGCGCGAAAACCACTGGCCGCGCTCTCTGACCAGCGGGGGTGAAGATGATCTGCTGGCCAAAGCGCTCCTTAATAAAGCCGCTAACGCTCCGCACCTTTTCTAGTAAACGGAGGCGTCTTTCTAGATCCTGCATATCGCTCGATTCTTCGGGCGTGACGGGTAGGGTCGGCAGAAGAGAAATTGATTTGATCAGCATTAGGGTCGAGGCCACTAAGACAAAGTTGGCCATCATCCCCTTTTCTAACTGCTCACCAAACTTTTGCATATGCTCAATAAACGCGTCCGCTACCGCCGCCAGTGAGACTTGAGAAATATGCAATTTGCGCTCTTCGATTAAGCCCAACAAAACTTCGAGTGGTCCTTCGAACTCCCCAACCTTAACTTGAAACTTTGATTCTGAGTTCATTGAGTTGTTTGGCTTCGATTTCGGACGGGGCGCTCATCATTAGATCCTGACCTTCACCCGTTTTAGGGAAAGCGATTACCTCGCGAATGTTTGGCTCCCCTGCCAAAAGAGAAATGAGGCGATCCAAGCCCCAAGCAATGCCGCCATGCGGTGGCGCTCCCGAACCGAGGGCTTCGAGCATGTGGCCGAAGTTTTTGGTGATTCGTTCTTCGGTGAAGCCCATAATCTCAAAAACTTTTTTCAGAGCTTCCGGCCGATGATTACGGATCGAACCGCCACCAATCTCGAAACCATTTAGAGCTACGTCGTATTGAGTGGTGATGATTTTTTCAATATCTTGCTTGGCCATTAGAGCCGCCTCCCACTCTGGAGTGGGGCGGGAAAAGGGGTTATGGGTAAAGGTCCAGCCTGACTGACCAGAGCTGTTGTCATCCGTCTTTTCAAAGAACGGGAAATCAACCACCCAACAAAAAGCCAGTAAGTTAGGATCATTTTTATCGGCGCGCAAGTCTGGTCGGTCGGTGCCATACTTCTCCATCGCTTCGGCATAGGTTAGGCGCGGGAAAGGAATTGTTTGAATTTTTTTCTCGGGCGTGAGAGTCTGAACAATCTTGATCAGTAGTTCTTCGTTAAGCGCCATTACATCTTCACGATCCACAAAAGACAGTTCCATGTCTAACTGAGTAAATTCTGGCTGACGGTCACCGCGAGTATCTTCGTCGCGGAAGCAGCGCGCGATTTGGAAATAGCGTTCCAGCCCAGCCGCCATCAGTAATTGCTTGTACTGTTGAGGCGACTGAGGCAGGGCGTAGAATTTGCCAGGATATAAACGCGAAGGTACCACGTAGTCGCGGGCGCCTTCGGGCGTGGATTTGGTTAGAATCGGCGTCTCTACTTCGACAAAATTGCGCTCACTAAGATGATCACGAATGAGACGCACAATCTCGTGTCGGAGACGGAGATTTTTTTGCATTCGCGGTCGACGCAAATCAAGATAACGGTAGTGCAGGCGATGTTCCTCCCCCGTCTCGTAACCACTGTCATCGAGCGGAATCGGTGGCGTGGTCGCTTCGTTTAAAATCGTGATGGCTAAAATCTCCAGCTCAATCGCGCCGTTCAATTTATCGGCCTGAACACTTTTCTCTGGGCGGGCATTAACTTTGCCGCGCACTTCTACTACCCACTCGGGACGGATTTTGCTACCTACCTCGTGGGCCTCTTTAGCGTTAGGCAGGATGACGCCTTGGACCTTGCCGGTTTGGTCGCGAAAGTCAAAGAAGATCATTTTACCCTGATCGCGGCGGACATCTACCCAGCCAGCGATAACGACCTCTTGACCAGCGTGGGCCGAGAGATCTTTGATTAGCGTCCGATTTTTCATAATTTAAGTTATACCACTCTTTGAGCCACAAAAAAAGCGCTGGGGAAGTAAACCTCCCCAGCGCCACCCTTCGCCGTCGCTGGCCCCTAAGGACCAATGACGAAGCGTAAACCAATCGTCCCATACCACCCGTCCCCGTCGACGTGCGCTTTGCTCGTCCAGGTGTCGGTAAAGCGGTAGCCACCCTCGATAACTAATCCGAGGCGCTCCGTGCGATCTAGTGGGATCTCGCTCCTTAGGCCCAGGATTAATCCTACCCCAGAAAAATGATCGCGCTCTTGTGACCGCAACGGACCCAACCGGCCAGACATTCGATAGCGAGCTTCGAAAAATTCTCCGCCCACGGTCAGACCGAGCAACCTGGTTTCGGTGGGATACAGAGCGATCCCTGAGGCCGATGCCCACAAGAAGCCTTCGCCCGCGCCACTGGCCACGAGATGATCGGCGGGGACTCGGCCCTGATTCCCCTGCCACTCGTTCCAGATTTCCAACTTCTTTCCCAGCGGCTGAGCCAAGCGGACGGTCCCCACGGGGATGGTGGCGCGGCTTCGGAAGCCGTTGTAATTGCCTCGGATTTGCCGAGTGCTAGCTCCGACGGTTAACGTACTGCCTGGCGCGACGCATCCGGCGCTCACCAGGGCCAGGGTTGCCAACAAGATTTGCTGTCGCATCACTGACCTCCTTTTCAGTTTTTAGTTTTGATGTCCCGCCTACTTATACCACAAATTATAAGATTGGAAGAACTTCCAATTTTTCGAATTCGTTCTCGCATTTAGGAAATACCTAGATTCTGTCGAGCTTGCGCCATGGTGAGGTTAGCCGACGCTCTCGCCTCTTCGGCTCCCTGGGCTAGAATCTCTTTGACCTGGTCTGGGTTGGCGGCAATCGCTTCGCGCCGCTCGCGTAGGGGCGCGATAAAATTACGAATGTCGGCGATCAAGGCCTCCTTCAGTTCTTTATACTTCCCCTTTTTGGACTCATAAAGCGCGCTTAACTCTTCAGGGCTGCGGAAGAGTTTGTGGATCTCGTAAACGTTTTGGGGCACGTCGCCGCTCGAGTCAGTCACAATCGCCATGACCTGCTTAGCAATCTCTTCGTCGGTCGCGAAGAGTGGAATGGTGTTGCCGTAGCTCTTACTCATCTTTTGGCCATCAATGCCGGGCACGGTTTTAACTTCTGGCAAAATTAATGGCTCGGGGAGTTTAAAGGTCTCGCCAAACAGGCGATTAAATTTTTCGGCCGTGTCGCGAGCAATCTCGATATGTTGTTTCTGATCCTGGCCAACTGGCACCACGTCAGCTTGGTACAAAAGAATGTCGGCCGCCATCAGCATCGGATAGTCAAAGGTGCCAACGCTAATCTCTTTGTTTTTGGCTTCGGCATCTTTAAAGGCGTGAGCGCGCATGAGGTAAGGTACCGTGGTGATGCAATTAAAGATCCAAGCTAGCTCGGTGTGGGCGGTGACATCAGATTGTTTAAAGAGGGTCACGCGCTCGGGGTCAAGGCCGATCGCCAGATAATCAATCGCTAGATCGAGCGTGTTTTGACGCAGTTTGACGGGATCACTTTCGGTCGTGAGGGCGTGGTAATCAGCCAGCATAATAAAGCAGTGATAATTCTGCTGGAGATCAACAAATTGTTTTAGCGCCCCAAAATAATTACCAAGATGGGGTCGGCCCGTTGGCTTAACACCCGAGAGCAAGATTTTTTTCTGGTCGGTCATATGTGGACAATCATAGCAAAAAAGTGGTGCAGGTAAAACTAGAGTATGCTAGGCTAAAAGTGGAGCTCGTTGCTCTCTAAATGTTGGCCGTTCCTTTCCCACTTCTCTATTTGCAGGAGGAAGTCTCGTGAGTCGAAAACTGTTTTGGGGAATAATGGCTTTGAGCCTGATCTCCCCGCTCATCTCTGGTCAGGGCTGTGCGCCGCCGGCCATTGTGGAGACGCCGACTGATCGCGTCTATCGCCTGTGCCGACCCGTTGGTTACAGCGATGAGTACATTGCCTCCATCCTCTCTGGCGCCAGGCAGGATTATGCTAATGGTTATAGCTATGGCGAAGAGATGGACGCTGTGCGCAATGGTTGTGACACTGGGTGTAACCGGGCCTACTACTATTACAACGATCAGGTGGGGTGTTACCAAACCTGCGTGCCGTGTGGCGAGGCCATCGTGTCGTTGTATTGGAATCCAACTGCTTTAAAGGAGGTCGTCGATGAAGCGTCTGATCTGGCTGGTGCTCCTACCGCTGGTGGTGGCTCCCAGCTGCGAAAACTCTTCGGCGCCGGAGGTTGCTCCGCCCGCTGAGGTGCCAGCCCCCAAGGTGGAGCCGCCACAGGCCGTGGTCACTGGACCAAAAACTGATCGGCCGTATCCCCCACCTCCGGGGTGGACGGTGCGACCAAGAGCCGAAGCGCGAGATGCGATGGAAAATTGCCCCCGACTTTCGGCGGGCGAAGGAGGAGCTTATGATCTGTGAGCAGCGTAAAGCGCCAGTACCAACTAATTGGTACTGGCGCTTATATTTTTATTCCCAAGGCATCACTCGCGGGTCATAAAAATTTTCGGGGAAGGCTGGTTCGGGCACGTTTGGCGAGGCGGTAGTGGTGGCGGAAACTTCTGGTAACCTACCCAGCAATGATCGCGCTTGATCATATTCGCCCAATCTAATCTGGAAGTGTAGGTGGGGCGAAAAATTGTCATTACCGGGCGCAATTGTCCCAAGAACGTCTCCGGCCTGAACCCAAAAGAGCTGACTGACCCATAACCCACCAGGCAAGACGTGGGTGTAGGTCGCCGTGTAAGGGAGATCGCCGTGGTGGTGCTCCACCACGATGTATCCGCCCCACTTCGGGTCAGTTGTCGAAAGCTTTACCATCCCCGAAGCGATGGCGCAAACCGGATCACCCACCTCGGCTCGCAAATCGATGCCCGTGTGCAGGAGAGGGAAATTAGCTGGCGAGATGGTGCGCTGGCTCTCCGGCAACCACGGTTCGCCAAAGTTGTAACCAGTAATCATCTCGGGCAAATAGCCGCCCCGCAAAGGAAAATGGTACCAGCCAGTATCTGCTGTTTGGATTGCCAGAAAGGGTCGAACCGATTCTACTGGATGTTCCCAGCTCGCAAAAGAGTTCATCTGATCTGGGTCGGCCGACTTAACGGTGGGGCAGATCGCGAGGCCGTAATTCTGCTCCGTCCACAGTCCCGAGCGCCACGCCAAATAAGTCTCGGTCAGATCAATAAACTTCCAAGCGTGACGACGCGAAGATTTGGCTTGGCCCATAAGCACGCCAGAAACTTTTTTGACTTCCCAAGAACTGGTAACGCGCATGACTTGGATCTGGCCGTGAGCAACGCTTGAGGCAACTGGTTCTTCGTAGAGCCAGAGGCGGACGCGGACTGGTGATTTGGGCAACCCTTCCAGAGAAAAATAAACGAGGGTATAAAATTGGATTCCCGAGATTTGTCCGGTGGTAATCCGTTCCGGATCGGAAAAGAGGTATCGCCCTGCGGACCTTTGGCCCGCTGGTCGAGCGACGTGCTGGAGAACTGGTCGCTGATCACGCAGGGGGTAGAAAGTTTCGTACTCGGTTTGGCCAAGGGCCAGAGCTGGCATGGCAGCTAAACAGCAAGCTAACCACATTGTCGATCTCCTACTTTTTAAAGATCACCCACCCTGCTCCCACGCGAGAGCTTATGGTTGGGTCTACTTAAAAGTATACTATAGCTCGCTTAGTCTACAACTCCACAAAGAAGGTGCTCCCCTCGCCTTCGCCGGGAGATTCTACCCACATTCGTCCGCCCTGGGCCTCAATCATTTGCTTAGCCACAAAGAGACCAAGACCAGTGCCGGTGCCGTTGGAGGCGCTGGCGTTGTAGGCACGAGTAAACTTTTGGAACAAGCGGCCCTTAGTCTCTTCGCTCATACCCACGCCAGTATCGGTGATGCTAAAGCGGCGCTTGCCATCTTTGACCTCTAGGCGGGCTTTAATCGAACCGCTGGGAGTATATTTGATCGAGTTATCCACAATGTTCATGATCACTTGGGAGAGCTTGCTGGGGTCGGCCATCACCTTAAATGATCCTCGCCCGGCGCTAAAGCTAAAGTCGAGACTCTTGCGCTTGGCCACCGGCTCGAGCTCCTTAAAGACTTGGTCGATCATCTTTTTAAAATCTATTTCAGTGATCTCATACTTCATTTTGCCAAGCTCGATGCGAGTAATGTTAAGAAAATCTTCGATCACGAAATTAAGTTTTTGCGCCGATTGGAAGATCACATCAACGGCTTGTTTGGCCTTCTCTTCCAGCGGACCATAAGAGCCCTCAAGCAACATCGAGGAGTAGCCCTTAATGGCCGTGGTGGGGGCGCGAAGTTGATGAGAGGCCACGGAGACGAACTCGGTTTTTTGCTTGTCTAGTTCTTTAAGCTTGTCGTTGGCGATGTTGAGCTCGTCGTTAGTCTCCGCCAGGGCGCTGGCCAATTTCTCGATCTTTTCGCGCTGAGCAACTTCCCGCTTAACGCTTTTGATAAGTATGAGTCCGAAGATAATCGAAACGATCTCCGTCAGCGCCACAATAATGCGGGTAACCTCCGATTTTGCGACCAAGAGCAAGGATCCTGTTAGGACCCAAAGAGTAACAACCAGGGCCTGCGTCCCGATAATCTTAATATTGAAGGCCTTATACCGGACGATTAGGAAAACTACGGCACCCAAGAACACAGCAAAACCGATGGATCCCGCCAGTGTTACTTGGTAATAACCAGTGGCGTCGCCAATTATGTTTGTAATTGAAAATAAGACCAAGAAAAAGGTGGACGCAATTCCCAAAAGAACCTCCTTGCTTTTGATGTTCTTTTTAACTTGCCATCTTTTAAATGTGAAGTACAAAATCAAAATCGCAATAAAAAATTCTAGGATATATTCGTATCGCCACAAAGAACCAACTAAGCCAGCGCAATTAGTTAAATCAAAGGCGGCAATGTTAAAACGGGATGGTAAAAACAAGATAATTGGAAACAAAACAAAAGATAGTGTGAGTTGCCACCATATCGATGGTGCTTTGTTGTGTAGAAAGACGTAAGAAAAATAAAACACCGAAAGAAACATTAGGGCCTCAATCAATATAATTATTTGCCAAGAAAAGTGAACTATGTCGGCGTGGACCCCAATCCACTGAAATAGCGCGTTTACTGACCACAATGAAAAAAATACACTAATAGCTAAGAATGCCTTAGAAATTATAGAAAACTTGCTTGCCACGAGAACATATGCCCCCATAAATAAGCAGATAGCAATGATCGGTAGATATGAATAAAACAACAATGGAGGAGCTAGTTCTATGTCGACAATTCCCATGAAGTTTGGCACAGAATCTGGACAAGTAACGAGGTTATTTAGCATACTTATGATTATACCGTGAGTTTTTACTTATAAACAAATTTACATGCACAATTCTTTCTCTTGGGTGAATGAAAAATTAGAATTACAAGAAACAACTTCTGGCGCTGGGAAGGGCGTCTTTGCTTTAAAAACAATAACGAAGGGTGAGGTTTTGGCGGTATTTGGTGGATATGTGATGACAATAAAAGAAGAAAAGGAAGGTCCAACCAATATTTCTGACTATGGTTTACAAATTGATAACGATTTTGTCTTAGGAATAAAAAAAGAATCAGAAATTGAACCGGCTTGTTTTTTTAATCACTCTTGCGACCCAAATGCCGGCTTTAATGGGCAGATTATTTTAGTTGCCATGAGAGAAATTTTAGTTGGAGAAGCCGTGACTTTTGATTATGCGATGGCGCTTGGGTCAGAAAGCGAAAAGGTTTCTTATTCTCTAAATTGTTTATGCGGCACTAAAAATTGTAGAAACATTATCACTGACCAAGACTGGAGAAACAAAGAATTGCAAGAAAAATACAAGGGTTATTTTCAGTTATATCTACAAGAGAAGATTAATAGAAAAGTTATTTAGAACAATAACGCTAGCGAAATTTAATTTTCTTCGAGGTCAATTAAATCATAATTTTTTAAAATTACCCCCTGATGGAAGGTGACAAAAATTGAAAAAAATATTGCACCCAAAAGAACGGCAACTAAAATTTTTGACGCAGGGGTCATAAATTACGAGTGGATTAGATTTATCGTTTAAATTATACTACACCTTATGTCTTGGTTTCTAGTAGCCCTGGGGGCGCCGCTTTTATACACAGCTGCCAACTATATTGATAAGTTTGTCCTAAGCCACTTTGTAAAAGAAGAAGGTGGGATTGGCGGCATCGTCATCTTCTCGTCACTTTTTGCGGGAATAATGATTCCCATTTCCTTTTTTATCGACCAGGGCGCCCTCTTGCTTTCTCCCCTGTTTAAAATTTCTCTTGTTATCAATGGCGTGATCAGCATGAGCAGCTTGGCGCTATACCTAAATGCTTTGCATAAATATGAAACGTCATTAGTCGTTCCCCTCTATCAATTAATTCCCGTCTTTTCGTACATTTTGGGATATTTGGTGTTGGGTGAAAAGTTAACCATAATCCAAATGGCTCTTTGTGCCCTGATTATTGTTGGAGCATTTCTCTTGTCTCTTGCTACTGAGGGAGGAGAATTTAAACTAAACGGTAAATTACTAGGACTAATGAGTCTTGCTTCATTTTTTTCGGCACTATCGGGGGTGATCTTTAAAAAAATTGCCCTGGATGCGGGTTATTGGCAATCGCAATTTTGGGAATACGCTGGAATTATGCTCCTCGGTGTACTGCTTTTAATTTTCCTCCGTTCTTATCGTCGCGACTTTTTTGCCCTTTATCGTGCCGCTGGAACGAAGATGATTAAGTTTGGCTCAGCCACGGAAGGTTCCATGATTGGCGCTGATCTCCTCTTTAATTATGCAGTCCTTTTGGCACCCGTGGCGTTGGTCTATGTAGTTAATTCGCTACAGCCACTATTCGTTCTTATTGTCGGCGCCTTGCTAACCAAACTTCTTCCTGGCCACTTCAAAGAGTCTCTTGATCGGAAAAATTTGGTAAAAAAATTCATTGCCATCCTATTACTTGTTCTCGGCGGCATTGGGCTCGCCTTCTACGGCTAATTTGACAGCTTAGGGCTTTACGTGATACTGTTTATGTGTTAGAAATACAACATATGACCTCCCGGAATATTCTGTTTGTATCATCAGAAAATATGATCGCCCCGCACTTGGCGGTGCGTCTCAAGCAAGAGGGCCACAGCGTCCGACTCTATTTGCCCCCCGAGGCTCAAACCAACTTCTCTGGCCTAGTCGAAAAGACCCAAGACTGGCGGCAGGAGCTATTTTGGGTTGGCAAAGATGGCTTAATCATCTTTGACGACATTGGCTCCGGCAAGATCCAAGATGACTTGCGCAAGGAGGGCTATACCGTCTTTGGAGGTTGTGAATTGGGGGATAAATTAGAGTCTGATCGTCAATACGGTCAGGCCATTTTTGCAAAATATGGGATCAAAACCGTACCCCTTAAAACCTTTAAAGATATTCTCGACGCCATCCAATTCTTAAAAGATAATCGGGGCGCCTGGGTAATCAAGCAGAACGGCAACGCCTCTAAGAGTCTTAACTACGTCTCTCACTTTGACGATAGTCGTGACGTTGCCAGCGTACTAGAAAATTATAATCGCAACCTCAAGAGCCAGGCGCGAGCCATTACTCTCCAAGAGCGCATCGATGGCGTGGAGATCGGCGTGGGAC
>CAYUHC010000004.1:0-46787 GCA_964444555.1 uncultured Candidatus Saccharibacteria bacterium
TAGCGAAGGCGGGACGTGGTGTAACGGCTAACATACACGATTCGGGTTCGTGTGACTCCGGGTTCGAATCCCGGCGTCCCGACAGCTTAATCACAAGAGCAAATCTTCTAGATGCTCAATCTTAAGGACAACTCCTTGAGGATTTAAGTAGACCGTTAGAGCATCAACTTGCCAGTCAAGGTCATCAGAGACATTTTTGTCTGTTAGATAGGTCGCGATCACCCGTCTCAATCGAGCGCGCTTCCAGGGGTGTAAATTATCTTCTGGTTCGTAATCTTCGCCCAAATTAGCCAAATGGTTACGTGTAACCGTCTTAACCTCAACAAATCGCAGGTCACTCCCCCGTCCGGCCACAATGTCGATCTCTCCCCACTTGCGCCAATAATTACGATCAATTATCCGATAACCCAAGGCAATTAAGTGGGCGCAAGCCGCTTCTTCGCCCCTTTTTCCCACAATTTGCTTGTTAGTCTCAGCCACGTTTCTTATGAAACTTAGACACCTTAAAAGCCAGATTATAAGCCATTTTCTAAGACAGCTAACCAAAAGGACTTGTCCTTATCCCCCTTGTCCCCATAGTTATCCCCAGTTTTTGGCTCAAAACAAAACTTTTTAAAAGACTTCTAGTGCTCCCGGAGGGACTCGAACCCCCAACGACGGTTCCGAAGACCGTTGTGATATCCATTTCACCACGGGAGCAGTCTCCACCAGTCTAGCAAAAATGAACCTCGCCTGCTATGATAACTTTGTTGCGGGTATGGTTTAGTGGTAGAACACGTCCTTGCCAAGGATGAGACGGGAGTTCGATTCTCCCTACCCGCACCGAAAAACGTGGCCAAAAACTACAAAATTGTGGTTCCACCTCCAGTTTCACGTGCAACTAAAGCGCTCGAAGATGGGGGATTTGAAGCCTATCTCGTAGGCGGCTGCGTGCGTGACCTTTTTCTTGATCCAGCCCCCAAATTAGGGCCAAAAGACTGGGATATTGCCACCAACGCCCAGCCAGAGCAGATTGTAGCCCTCTTTCCAAAAACCTTTTATGAGAACCGCTTCGGCACCGTGACCGTTGTTAACGAGGAGATTGAATCTGGCCCAGAACGACAAATCGAAATAACGCCCTACCGTCAGGAGGGGAAATATAGCGATAATCGCCATCCGGACGAGATTACTTGGGCCAAAACGATTGAGGAGGACCTTAGCCGCCGAGACTTTACCATTAATGCCATGGCCCTTAATCACCAAACAGGGGAGTTAATTGATCCTTATGGTGGACTAGAGGACCTAAAAAACAAGCTAATTAGGGCCGTAGGAGACGGGTCAGAGCGTTTGGCCGAGGATCCTTTACGCATTCTCCGGGGCATCCGTTTAGCGGTTGAGCTTGGTTTTACTATCGAATCGGCCACGGCTGAGGCCATCCACGAGAAGGCCGAGCTAGTAAAAACGTTGTCGGCTGAGCGGGTGAGGGACGAATTTACCAAAATAATGCTTTCACGTGAACCAATGCTGGGGCTTGGCCTAGCCCAAAAATTAGGAGTTTTGGCTTACTTTATACCCGAATTAGCCGAAGGGGTTCACGTGAAACAGAATGGCGATCACATTTACGATGTTTGGGAACATACTCTAAGAGTGGCCCAGCACGCCGCCGAACGCGAAGCGACGCTAGAAGTTCGGCTAGCAGCCCTGTTACACGACGTCGGCAAGCCCCGGACGAGGGAATTTAGCCAAGAAAAAGGGGATTACACCTTCTACGGCCACGAGGTGGTAGGCGCCAAAATGGCCAAAAAGATTCTCGAACACTTAAAGTTTCCCGTGAAAACTACCGAGATCGTGGTTAAGTTGGTGAGAAACCATATGTTCTTTAGTGATATTGAGAAGATTACGCTCTCGGCCGTCCGGAGGATTATCCGCAACGTTGGCCGCGAACACATTTGGGATCTAATGGAGGTACGGATGTGTGACCGAATTGGTATGGGCCGGCCAAAAGAAGAGTCCTATCGGCTCAGAAAATACGAAGCAATGATCGAGGAGGCCTTGCGGGCACCCACTTCGGTCGGGATGCTAGCCATCAACGGCCAGGACGTTATACGTGAAACTGGCCTGCCCGCCGGACCTAAAATCGGCCAAATTCTCCACGCCCTACTAGAAGAAACGCTGGATAATCCTAGTCTTAATACTAAAGAAATCTTAACGAACAAAGCCAAAGAATTGGCCGAGTTGAGCGATGAGGAGCTAAAAAAGCGGGGAGAGAGCGGCAAGGAAGCCAAAGATGATAAAGAGGAAGAGGAATTGGCCAAAATCCGTCAAAAGTTCCACGTGAAATGATTTAAAAGCAAACAACCCACCTCGTGGAGGTGGATTTGGGTGGCGCCTGGAGCATAAAAGCTAGGCGGGGACTCTGTTCAAAGGACTTGCCCACTAATGGAGAACGAGCACATAAGTGGGTGGAGAGATAAAGGCGAGAATTAAGCTGGGTGGGATAAAAAAGCTAAATTCTGCTTGGAAACTCTAAAACACAGAGACGCTATTAAGTTGTATAGGACAAGTCCAGAACGAACGTCCTTAAAGATCAAATCGTACCTGTCCTTGATTATATAAGAGACAGCTCTAAAGGACAACAAGCTTCGCTGTGGATAACTTGGCACAAGATTCGGCAAAACGCGACTTTCTCACCACGTTAAAAGATAATCAATTTGAAAATATGTTAAAATTTAATTAATGTCCACTTATATTTTATGGTTAGTAGTATTGGGAATTGTCTGTCTGCCATTCTTAGTTAGGATGCAAAAGAAAATAAATAAAATTTCGTCAAACCTAAACGATATAAAGGAGGTCCTTAAGAGGATAGAAGCTAGACAACTTAACTCGTCCACCCAAGCTTTTGTTGACGCCATAGAGGGGGTAGCAAGTGAAGACAACTGATCCTGTCTTGCTGGGGGGCGTCATTATCGAGGCGTTTTAGAAAGTTTTCCCCAAATTTTTAATCTGCACAGGGAAAAACTGTTATAATATCAACGAACACTTATAAGACAGTGAAACATTGACAAAAGATCTTGTAAGTGCTAATTAATTACTAGAATTAGAAGCTCACACTTGTGCCCCCGATGAGATTTGAACTCATACATCCTGCACGGATGGTGGTTTTGGAGACCACCGCGTCTACCGATTCCGCCACGGGGGCATAAGCCTGAGCTCCTAATTTAGTTAGAGTAATGGGCTGGATTACCGAAATTACGGATCAAGCCAATGCTTATACCAAAGGCAAGATCATCCGGTAATCCAGCCCATTACTCTAACCTTGATTTTCAATCACGCGATAAATGCCGCGAGCGGTCTGCTCGATAGATTTTTTAGTATTTTTTGCGTAGGCGAGCGCGGAGGCAACTTTTTCACGATCAATACCGTAGCTGGGGTATTGCCTCTGCAAACTCAAAAGAATTTCCTGCGAACCAATACCCTCTACACCAGCCTCTCGCACAATTCGCAAAACTTCAGTACCAATCGAAAAACCGGCCGGAAGTACCGTCACTTTCTCTGGCTCCAAAAGAGACCGTAACTCGGCCTCCAACTCTTCCTGCCTTTGCAAGATTTGCTTAATCCGCTCTTTCTTATCCTCGTATCGGGACATGGGCCCATGATAGCACATTACACTTTCTGTTGCAAATTCGGAGATCTAACTTCCATTTTTTTTATTCCACGTGGCTATAAATAAGGACATTTTAGGATTCCAATTAGTACAGAATCTTAAAATCAATAGGTAAATTGAAAATACTCAACGCAATAACGGCAATCAACATGACAAAACTACCGCCGTGTTGAGCAACATTTTTTCCCTTTGATACGCGTTCGGGCAACGGCAGTGGATAACTGGCTAGCGGCGGCGGCGATTGTGGAAATTTTTATGGATATCTCGAAGATGTTTGTCGGTGACGTGAGTATAAATCTGAGTGGTCGCAATATTGGCGTGACCAAGCATTGCTTGGACAGCACGGATATCCGCGCCGTTTTGGAGCAGGTCAGTAGCAAAACTATGGCGCAAAGTATGGGGCGTAACCTTGCGCGTAATACCCGAACGGACGGCATAATGCTTGATAATCCGCTCCATACTGCGCGACGTTAAGCGGTCAACATCCTTGCCCTTCTGGAGACGTGATTTGAGATTAACAAATAAGGCCTCGGAGACGTCTTCGCGCTTGTCTAAATAAGCCCGCACCGCCGATCTAGCGGCTTCCGACAAAAACACCAACCGAACCTTTTCGCCTTTGCCGCGGACCGAAAACTCATCCTTTTTGAGATCTAAATCACGATCCAAACTGCAAAGCTCTGAGACGCGCAAGCCCGTCGAGAAAAAGAGCTCTAAGATGGCTCGATCGCGCAAAGACTTAAGATCCTGGCCCTTGGGTGCCGCCAGCAGGCGATTGAGCTCTTCGGTAGTAATCAGATCCAATTCACGAGCCGGCGTTTTAGCTAGTTCAATCCGATTAGGCTCCAGCGTCTTTACGCCACGCTTAATTAAGTACTTTAAAAAGGTTCTAATCGCGATTAAATAGTAATTTTGAGTGTTCTTTTTAAGCGTCCCGCGCCCAGCAGCCTGGCGGTTAAGCCAGAGACGAAAAGAACGGACGGACTCATCATTTATCTGATCAGCTCGTTTTAACTTAGTAAATGCCAAAAAACGGGTTAGATAACGGTCGTAGTTGGCCACGGTTAGCAGAGAGCGCCCCTTCTCAATCTCCAGATACTCTAAGAACTCCTGTTTAAGCCGCGCCAAGTCCATATTCTTAGTAGTATAACCCGAACTTGCTTTTTAAAAGAATGCGTGCTAGTATCCTAGCCATGCTGTCACTGAAGAAAAAGCAAAATATTATTAAGAAAAGCCGGTCCCACGAAAAGGATACCGGCTCGTCCGAGGTGCAAATCGCCCTTTTGAATGAACGTATTAGCGACTTAACCAAACATTTAAAAAAGAATCAGAAGGACAATAGTTCTCGACGCGGTTTACTTAAGCTGGTTTCCCAGCGCCGCGCTCATGAGAAGTATGTGACAGCAAAGCAGGCGAAAGCCACCGCGAAAGCCGCCTCGGCTAAGAAATAATTTGGAATGCCCATAATTAAACATCGGGGTCAACGTATCGCCATTCTAATCGATACGCAGAACCTCTATCACTGTGCCAAGAATTTATATCAAGCACGGGTCAATTTTGCCGCTGTTTTAAAAGAAGCCGTGGCTGATCGGACGCTGGTCCGCGCCGTAGCCTACATGGTTACGACCGAAGCCGGGGACGAAAAGAACTTCCTCGAATCGCTCCACAAAATGGGGATCGAAGTAAAATCTAAGGATTTGCAAATCTTTGCTGGGGGAGCGAAAAAGGCTGACTGGGACGTTGGCCTGGCCGTCGACGCCATTAAATTGGCGCCCAAAGTTGACGCCATCATCATCGCCTCCGGTGACGGTGACTTTGTGCCACTAGTAGAATACTTACAAATCCACTCAGGCAATCAGGTGGAGGTTATCGCCTTCGGCCGAAGCACTTCGGGCAAACTGAAAGAAGCGGCTGACGACTTTATCGATCTTTGCGACAATCCTCGCAAATATCTACTGCGTAGCGGTTCGCCTCGTCGTTCGCCTCGTCGCGAAAGCGAAAATGGCAACAACCCAGCGCCCGCCGCGACTAACTAATCTAGTGCGATCCACTCGGCTCGTAGTATAATAAGAGCGATGCCTGACATTATAACTCCCTTGGGGGGTGAGGATGCTCGCGAAGCCGCTCGTCGCGCTCTCGAGGGTCCAGAACACACCGCCAAAAGAGAACAAGAAGAGAAAGAAAAGGTCCTCGCCGCCGAGCGCCAAGTTCTGGAAGCTAAGTTGAGCGAAATTGTCGCTCAAAAAGAGAAGTTAGAGCTAGCTTGGATTGAGCTCGATAATCAACGCAAAGCTGTCCGCACCGTGCTTAACCCCCTCGTCGCTCAAGAAAAAAAGCTCGAGGAAGAGGAGGCAACGCTAGAAGAAGCCGAGTCTCGCGCGGCCGACCCCGCCGAGCGTCACGCGACCGAGGAGAAGCGCTGGGCCATTCAAGCCGAGAGAAAAACGTTAGAAGAAAAGAAGTGGGCCGAAGAACAAAAGATTTTAGCCATTGAGCAGACGATTGAGACCAATACCAAACAATACCGAGCGCTCTTGGAAGAAGAGGATCGAGCCAGAGTAAAACTTGATCAGTTAAAGCTTGCCCAAATTCCCAATGCCGCCAACCCCATCAAACCCAGCGGAGAATAGTGACCCGAAAACAGAAGCCAAGCGGGCCTTAGGCGGTGAGGACCGCGTTTTGGCCGAGCAGGCCGCCGAAGCCGCTCTAGAAAAGCGCCGCCTCGAAGCGGCACGAGCCATGGAAGGGGAGGTGGAGCGTAAACGCCGTGAGGTCCGAGAATTTCAGCGTCGCGAGCGAGAGCTCGCGACAGCCAACAGTGCCAGCGCCCAAGCCGCCGCCGCCGAACAGGCGGCCTGGCAGGCCGCCCAAACCAAAGCGGCGGCGGCCAAAGCCCAACGACTTGAGTCCCGCGAGGCCCAAGCCCGGCTCGAACGCATCGACCAAGCCACGACGCAGGTTAGCGAACTCCAAAAAGCACCCGTTAATCTTAACCCCCTGCGGACACTCCGAAGCGACATGGCTAAAGCCGTCCGCGAAGATGGCGTCTCGGCCGCCTCAATCGCCCAAAGCGAAGACGGACGGCGCGCTCTGGCCACCGGCGAACCCACTCCGCCAAGCTCACGCGGGCTCTGGATCATTATTGGTCTCGTAGTCATCGGTGGGGGCTTGGGTGGTTGGTGGTATTGGTCTAACCAATCTCCAGCAGTCTCCACGCCCACACCCACCCCGGTCACTCCTGTGGCTAATCTAATTTTTGCCGAAAATACTTTAGATCTAGCCCTCGACACCGCTCGCACTCCCGGCGACGTGACTGGCGCCATTAACCAAATCCTTAATAATCCGCCCAGCGGCTTGATCGCTCTAACACCAACCGCTGGCGGCGCCCCTCTCTCTTTGATCGCGCTGGGTGAAAAAATTAAATGGCAACCACCCGCCTCCTTAGTGAACATTTTCGAACCAGCATTTATGCTTGGCGCTCACCAAAGCGCCTCAAGTACCGAACGTTTTCTAATTTTAAAAACTCGACTGTACGATCAAGCGTTTGCTGGCATGATTGCTTGGGAAAAAACCCTCGCTGACGATCTCTGGCCTCTCTTTACCAAAAACAGCACGGCCGCACCCTTGATCACTAACTACAGCGACAAGTTGGTGCGCAACAAAGACGCCCGACAAGCCACTAGACCAGATGGTTCGGTCGTCATCTTTTACGGCTTTCTAGACCAAAATACGATCGCGATCACCACTAATCAGGCCACCTTTAGCGAACTAGCGCTCCGCTACAGCAATCGTCAATAGTTGGGCTTGCTATCGATAGGCAAGGGGAGTAGAATTGGACTATGGCTATTGATTACGAATATTTTAAAGAGAAACTCTTAAACGAAAAGCGTCTCCTGGAGGAAGAGCGGGCCAATCAACCAAGCAACACTACGGCTGAGTTTAATGACGAGATTGCCGACCGACTCGAAGAGCAAGAAGAACGTCAGGCCACCAACGTTGAGGTGGACCATCGCTACAAATTAGTCCTCCACGCCCTCCGCCGCCTAGAAGAGGGGACTTATGGCCTCTGCGAGATCTCGGGCGAGCCCATTGAGACGGAACGTCTCGAGGCCAATCCCGCCGCCCGGACCGCCAAAGCTCATCTCGACCAAGAAGACAGTCTGCCTATTGCCTAAACCTCTATGGTTTCCAAACTTCACTCGGCACAAGTTGTCGGCCTCTCGGCTAACCACATTATTGTTGAGGTTGATATTGCCAAAGGCCTCCACTCCTTTGCCATCGTCGGCCTACCCGACAAGGCGATTGAAGAATCTAAAGATCGCATTAGCGCCGCGATCAAAAATTCGGGCTTTAAGTCTCCGCAAAAGAGCAACAAAAAAGTAATCGTTAGTCTCGCTCCGGCCGATCTTAAAAAAGAAGGGCCGGTTTTTGATTTGGCCGTCGCGATGGCCTACCTCTTAGCTGGCAAAGAAATAAATTTTAATGCCGAGCAACGACTAATCGTTGGTGAACTGGCGCTAGACGGGAGCGTACGGGAAATCAAGGGCGCTCTGATGATTGCCCGCCTAGCCAAGCGGGCCGGCTTTCGCGAACTATATCTACCCAGAGCCAACGCCGCCGAAGCCGCTTTGATCGCTGATTTAACCGTCTACCCCGTGGACACGCTCAGACAATTAGCTGACCATCTCTCGCCACCCAATCCAACGGACGAATTAGAACCGCCTGTACGACAAGAAATTACTCCGGCTCCCGCGACCGAAATCGTTTACACCGAAGCTCATTACCCAAGCGACATGAGCGAAATTCGCGGCCAAGAGACAGCTAAACGGGGACTAGAAATCGCCGCGGCCGGCGGTCACAACGTGGCGATGTCTGGTCCACCAGGAACCGGCAAAACGATGCTGGCCAAGGCCTTTACCTCCATCCTGCCACCACTCTCGTTTAACGACATTTTGGAAGTGACCGGCATCCATTCTGCCGCTGGATTATTAGAAGAAACCTTAATCACCGCGGCGCCGTTCCGCTCACCTCATCACACCTCCTCTTACGTCTCGCTTGTCGGCGGTGGAGCCTGGCCCAAACCGGGCGAGATCACCTTGGCGCATCGCGGCGTCTTATTTTTGGACGAATTTCCAGAATTTGAAAAGCGAGTCATTGAGGCGCTCCGCCAACCGCTGGAAGATCGAGTGATCAACGTCGCTCGAGCTCGAGGCAGTTTAAGCTTTCCGGCTGATTTTATTTTGATCGCGGCTATGAATCCTTGCCCCTGCGGCCATCGCGGCTCGCGCGGTCGCGAATGCGTTTGCTCACCAATGGCTCTGGCCCGTTATGGACGAAAAATTTCTGGACCAATTATTGATCGAATTGATCTGTGGCTAGAAGTCGGCCCGATTGATCACGAAAAGTTGGCCGGGCCAACACTGGGGGAGAGTTCGGCCAGCTTGCGAGCGCGAGTGGAAGGAGCGCGAGCCCGCCAGGCGGCGCGCCTGCGCGCCGCCGGCCGCGAAGCCCGGACCAACAGCCAACTAAACACCAAGGACTTACGACTCTTAGCGCCACTCTCAGAGAGTAGCACCAAGTTACTAAACGAAGCGGCCAAAAAATTAGACCTTTCTGCTCGCGCTTATCATCGGATCATTAAACTCGCCCGCACCATCGCCGATTTAGCGGGCGATGAGGGGATTAAAGACGAACATCTCATTGAAGCTTTGCAATACCGCCCCCGAGCTATTGCAGTTTAAAAGAAAAATTTTTACAATAGTACACGGAAATCGATCATCGGGATCGTTCCCCATGCTTCTCAATCAGGAGTTTGACTAATGGATACGATTCCAACCCCGCTCTTCCCCGACATCCCAGTCTCAAGCGAATCACCAAGTCCAGAACCGGAAACCGCCGACGAAACAGCCGCGATCGGGGATCCGCCCGGGCAACTGACGCTCGAATTTGCAGAGACAGCGCCAGACAAAAGATAGCTCTCAAAAACGGTTTACCTTGGACCCCGATCCCCCGAAGACTTGCCAATCTCCGGGGGATTTTTTTTATTAAAACGGATTCTTCGCGCCGCGAATTTCGAAATGGAGGTGAGTACCGGTCGAACGGCCAGTATTACCCATATAACCAATCACTTGCCCCTGAGTTACCCGCGCGCCCATCGCCACCGCCGTTGATTGGAGGTGAGCGTACAAAGTCTGAGTCCCGTTAGAGTGAGAGATGACGACATAATTACCATAGCCACCATTCCAACCACCCTCACGGCTGATAATTACTTGCCCCGCGGCCGAAGCGAGAATTGGGGTCCCCGATTTAGCGGCGAGGTCCACGCCGTTATAGCCGTGTAGACCTTGAGTTTTTACTCCGCCTACCAATGGCCGCAAATAGTAGCCCGCGTAACTTGGTCCGGTACTGCCCTTAACTGGTGGCTTAGCGCCCGGCTTAGTTGTCGTCACTGGCGCCACTTCGCCATTAGGCACAATCACCACCTGACCAATCTTAACTTCGTCACTTTCTAAGCCGTTAAATTGAGCGATTTCGGTCGCGTCACCCTTATATTTTTTAGCAATGCTGGCCAACGTTTCGCCGCGCGCCACCGTATGACGGACGCCAGAAACTGGCAGAATAATCAAAATCTGACCTTCCTTAAGTGGCGTCTTGGCCGACATGTCGTTAGCCCAAGCAATCGTGTTGACCGAGACGCCGTACATCTCCGCGATTTGCGAAATAGAATCACCAGCCCTCACCACATAGACGCTAATCTCGTCGGTGGTGGGGGAATCATCAAGATCTGCCAAAGTACCCTCTGGGCCAGACTCGGCCAAGAGAGCTGAGCCCGAAACAATGGTGTTGTCGCCACCGCCCAAACCCCGTCCCGAACCCAAATTAACGCCCAAACTTGGCTCTAAACCAATCTTTTGAGAATTAACCGCCGCCAGATTAGAACCCGCTTCCACCCGAGCGGAAGAGATCACGTCAAACCAAGAAAATAAACCGGCCTCAACTGGTCGGGGAGCAACGCCGCCGGCCAAAATCACCGCGGCTACAGCGGCAACAAAAACTGGCCCGAAACGTCGTGCCCTTGAGAAATCGCTATTAAATTGAGGTCGATCCAAAATAAGCCTTAAAGTAAGCCCCGCTATCGATGTTCCGGTCTTAAAATGGCTCTACATAGCCATTTTAATCAATCATTCATCCAAGCTACGGAGGCATTATAGCGTCCCCTCCGCCAGCAAGCAAGCTATGTTACACTAAAGCGCACATGGATCCTTTAGCTGGCCTTAATCCTTCGCAAACTACAGCCGCCGCTCACCAAAACGGCCCACTATTGGTGGTCGCCGGTGCCGGAGCCGGAAAAACGAAAACGGTCGCTCATCGGATCTGGAATCTAATCCACCACGGCGTGCCCCCAGAAGCGATTTTGGCCATCACCTTTACCAACAAAGCGGCCAGCGAAATGCGTGAACGAGTCCACCGCTTGGTAACGGCCGCCACGGGAGAAAATCGACAACCCTTCGTCTCGACCTTCCACGCACTAGGAGTATTTATCATCCGAGAGAATGCTGCGCTTTTAGGATTAAGTAAATTTTTCTCGATCATTGACAAAGACGAAGCTTTGTCGGCCATTAAAAGTATTTTGAAGGAGCGCGGCCACGACCCCAAAACTGTCGAACCTAAAAAAGTTTTGAGCGCCATCTCGCGCGCCAAAGGGGCGGGGATTACTCAAAGCAATTTTGCCGAGCGTCACGTCGAAAGCTATTTTGGCGAAATTGTCTCAAGCGTTTGGCGCGCTTACGACTCGCGGCTCAAAGAGCAGGGGGCTCTCGACTTTGATGATCTGCTCCAAAAAACTGTCGAGCTCTGGAAAAATCATCCCGCCGTTTTGGAACGCTACCAAAACCGTTGGCGCTATCTGCACATCGACGAATATCAAGACACCAACAGCATCCAATATCAGATGGCGCGTCTTTTGGCTGCGCGTCATCGCAACATCTGCGTCGTGGGCGACATTGATCAATCAATTTATTCTTGGCGCGGCGCTGACTACAAAAATATTATGCGCTTCGAAGAAGATTACCCTGACGCCACCGTCGTCACCTTGGAACAAAATTATCGTTCGACCAAAACGATCCTGGCGGCGGCCAACGCCGTCATCAAAAAAAATCGCTCTCGCCGCGAAAAAAATCTGTTCACCGATAACGAAGACGGCGAATTGATCAAATTGATCGTAGCCTTCGACGGCAATGATGAAGCCGCCAGGATCGCGAACGAAGCAAACGCCCTCATTCGCAGTGGAACCAAAGCCAGCGACATTGCCGTGCTCTATCGAGCCAACTTCTTGTCGCGCGCGCTCGAAGAAGCTTTTTTGCGCGCCGGCGTCCATTATCACGTTTTAGGTACCCGCTTTTTTGAGCGGGCCGAAGTCAAAGATGTTTTAGCTTTTCTAAAAGCCGCGCTGAATCCGCAAGATATCGAAAGCACTAAAAGAATTATCAATGTACCAGCCCGCGGCATCGGCAAAGTAACGCTGGCCAAATTATTTGCTCACGGTCCAGACTCTCTCGCCAAAGAAGTGCGAAAAAAAGTTAACGACTTCTACGAAACAATGGCCGACATCAAGCGCGTTGCCGAACAAGAAAAACCCTCCGTCACGATTAAATACATTGTTGAACGAAGCGGTCTGGCCAACGCGCTGAAGGCCGGTGGTGATGACGATCTCGAGCGCCTAGAAAACGTCCGCGAACTCGCCACTCTCGCGACTAAGTATGATGATCTCGGACCAGAGGAGGGGATTTGGAAACTCCTCACCGAAGCGGCGCTAATGTCGGATCAAGACGAACTAACCGAAGATCAAAAGGGCGTCCACTTGATGACGGTCCATGCCGCCAAGGGTCTGGAATTTGATTACGTCTTTGTGGCTGGGTTAGAGCAAGATCTGTTCCCCAGTGGGCGATCGAAAAATGAGGACGCCGACCACCGCGACGACGAAGAGGAGCGACGACTATTTTACGTTGCGGTGACGCGAGCCAAAAAACGACTCTACCTAACTTACGCTCAGATGCGCACCATCTACGGTCAGCGGATGATGACTCTGCCCTCAGAATTTATCGGCGACATCGCGCCTGAATTGTTGGAGGCCGAAGATGCCGAAGATCCATTTAAAAATTCCTATTTTATTGATTTTTAATTTTATGCAAGCAAAAAAGTCTCTGGGGCAAAATTGGCTCCGATCAGAAAGTGCCCGGCACGCCATCATCCAAGCGGCCGAGCTTAAAGCGAGGGATAAGGTGTTAGAAATTGGCCCCGGCGAAGGTTTTTTAACCGAAGCCCTGCTGGCCAGCGGCGCCAACGTCATGGCGATTGAGAAGGACGATCGACTCATTGGCCTACTTTCTACCAAATTTTCCTCCTTTCTCGCGTCGGGCCAACTCGAATTAATCCACGGCGACGCGCTAAATCAACCGCCGCCAGCCGATCAGTATAAAATCGTGGCCAATATCCCTTATTACCTAACCGGGGAGCTGTTGCGCCACTTCCTAACCCACTCCCACCAGCCAATTCAAATGGTCTTAATGGTCCAAAAAGAGGTGGCTGACCGGATTATTGCCCGAGATGGCAAAGAATCCTTGCTCTCAATCTCGGTGAAAGCTTATGGCGAGCCAGTTTACGTCAAAACCGTGCCGCGCGGAGCCTTTTCGCCCGTACCCAACGTTGATTCGGCTATCCTTAACATCAAAAACATCTCTCGAGCTCGTCTAAACAAGGCAGAGGAGGCTCGTTTTTGGGAAATTCTCCATTTAGGCTTCGCTCATAAACGTAAGTTAGTCTTAAAAAACCTTGATTGTTCGACAGCCATCGCCGAGCTCTGTACAATTAGCCCCAAGGCGCGAGCAGAAAATCTAACTCTTAAACAATGGCTATGTCTAACGAATCAACCGAAACTCCAGTAAAATTACCCGGTTCAGGCTGGTTTATGGCCATTATTGGCCTCGCTTTGGTCGTTTTGGGGCTAGCGCACTCACTGGCTGGCAGTGCCAATCCGTCTCTGGCCAACGGGCCAAGAAGCACCGCAAACCCGTCCATCACTGACGAAAATGCCACTTTACCGCTCAGCAAGGCCACCACTTCCAAAATCAAAATCAACAACTTAACCCTGGACGTCTTTTTGGCCACTGATCCGGTGGCTCAAGCCCGAGGCTTATCTGGCCGACCCGCTCTTGGCCCCCTCGAAGGCATGCTCTTTATTTTCAACCGCGACACCGAACCAAACTTCTGGATGAAGGACATGAACTTCGCCATCGACATTATTTGGATTAATCAAGCTGGCCAAGTAATCGCCATCGAACCCAATCTTACGCCCGACACTTACCCAAATTATTTTGCTCCGCCAGAACCAATTCGCTACGTCTTGGAAGTAAACGCCGGCTTTGCCGATACTCATCAAATTACGCTGGGCAATTTTATCCACTTTCTTGAGCCAGAAGTCGTGAACACTCGGTGAAAAACAAGTTATAATAAACTTGGGTGAAGAGAAAAATATTTATTTTCGCGCTCGTCGCGATTCTTGTTGTAGGTGGCGGAGTAATTTTCTTGTGGACTTTAGGAAATAAAACACTCCAAGATCAAGAGCTCGCGGCTCAAGGTTTTAAAAAAATTGATCAACCAGATTCAGACGGGGATGGTCTGGCTGACTGGGAGGAAGAGTTATGGGAGACGGATCCACAAAAATCCGACACGGACGGCGACGGCACTAGCGATGGGGAAGAAATTAAAGCCCGTCGCGACCCGCGACGGGCTGGACCAAATGACCAACTTAAAACTAGCAACGAACAGCTAGAAGCATTAGTCCATTCCGCGATCGAAAAGAAGCAGGCACCGATCGTCATTGCCCCGCCAGAAATGGTGGCCGCTCGCCAAGCCATCCCCAGCGCCGCCATTACCATCGCTCAAGTTAGCCCCGAGAGCTATGGCCAAAATCTGACCGTGGCTTTAAAACCTTACCTCCTCACTCACCAGTCTAATATGGCGCGAGAGCTCACCAGCTTTCTCACCAACAACCAAACGAGCCACTTAACAACGATCAATCTGGCTAACAACGGGATCGCCACGTCTTTAAAAGCTCTGCCAAGTGTTTCGGTACCAGCAGAAATTGCCTCGAGCCACCGCGCCTTCGTCGAGCACTTAGTAAAAGTGGGAGAACTCTTGGGCTACATGAGCAAAGCGGCCACTGAACCGATTGTAGCTGTCCAAGCAGGGCAAGTTTACCAATACGAGTACGCCCAAGTGATAAAATTTTTATTAGAAATTAACGCCTTCTTAATCAAGAACAACGTTAAGCTGGATGCTTCGAGCACGCCACCCATTTTGATTAATTATTAAACATGAAATCATTCACTTGGTACTCTCTAAGTTTAGTTCTAGCTCTAGTTAGTTTGGGTGGCGTCACAAAAGCCCAACAGGTCCTGTGTGTTGGCCCCAGTTGCGGACAAACTGTCTCGCAAAGTTTGGGCGCGCCAAGAAGCTCGGTTCCTAGCGGACAAACCATTATGGTTCGCCAGCGCAACGCCGATGGCCAACAATGCCAAGCCGAATCTGGTGGTGTTGGCGGTTTTATCGAACAAGCCATGAGCTTGCAGGGTATCCTGGGTTCCGGATTACAACAAACACTTGGTTCCACGGTGCAAAATCTTTTCTCAAACAAAATTCCCGGGATCATCCAAGACCAAATCACCAATCGTCTCCCGTCCCTGATCGAGAGAGGAGTGCGTGACCAATTGCCTGGCAGAATCTCCCAACAAGTAAGCGGGATGCAACGCCGAGGCATGAGCGAAAGCGCGATCAAAGCCGCTTTACCCCAAATCGTTTCTCAACTTCTCCAACAACTCATCTCTGAGTTAGTAAAAAGCCAAACTCCGGTGGCCATTGAGGAGGGTCTACGCCGCGAATTGCCCGCCGACCTCGTCGCCGAATTTAACGCCAAGGTCCCAGAAATTTTAGAAACCGGCGGATTTAATGAACAAATAAACGATCTAGTCTCGAGCACCACGGCCGAACTTGGCAACCTGCGCTCAAGAATTAGCTCGCGAGATCGGGAAGAATACGCCGAACAATTATCCGAAGAACTGGCGACTCAAGTTCAACAAGGCATCAACACTTCCAGTGGGATTAGCGACCTCGCCAATAGTTTAACTATCGCCTTTAGTGACGTGCTAATGCCGCAGATCGAACAGATTCTCGCCCCGCAACTCAATCAAATATTCTCCGGCGGAGGCAATAGCGGCTTTGGTGGATCAGTCGACACCACCGTCAGTGGCTTATTCGGCAATAACTTTTCGCTCTCCGGCGGTATCTCGGGCGATGTAATCAATCCGATTGTCACTTCAATCAGTCCATCCATCGGCCAATTTGGTTGGTCGGCCGGCAATAGTATTGCCGGCGCTTTCGGCAATGGACAAATGTCTCCCGGTAAACTCCAAGCCATTGGCCAGGGGAGCGGCACTCAATCAGCGGAATTTCGTTCCAGTTTAGGTGGCGACGTCGACACCTCCCAACTCGATGCCGACATGGGTAAAGTCAGTCAAAGCGGCGCCTCGCAAGCCTCCAGCGGTTCGTCTCAAGCGGCGCAAAATGCCGCTACTAAAACTGGCGCCCTTGATGGGCTGAACACTAGCATTAGTCAAGGATTTGTAAGTGGTGTCTCTGGCGGACTGGGCGGATTAGTCGGCGGGGTACCTTATGTAGGCGGCATCCTCTCACCAATTGTCCAAAATTACACCGAAGGGTTTTTAAGCGGTCTTCTTGGGCTCCAACCCGGACTTGGCTGGCCCGTCACCGACGTAGGAACCCAGCAAACTGTTTCTGGCGGCTTTCAAGAAAGCAACAAGATTCAAGGTAAAATCCAAGAGGCCTCTGATCAAACAAAAGAAAACACTTCTAAAGAGGTTACGCTCCAAACTCAAATGTGCACTCTAGAAAAACAGCTCAAGGGGGTCGCTTACCGTACCGAAGAAAAAGAATTCGTTCTTGATCCAGCGGCTCGCAAAGCTGCCTTTCTAGCCTTCCAAGAACTTTACAACGCTTACCGCGATTACTTTACGCGCGGCTACAACCCAGGCGACAGCGAAGTGGCGAGTGGAGACGGTAGCACCGGTCAAAGCGGCGAATCATTTGTTGCCGACTACAATCTCGACCAAGAACGCGCCGCCGAAGAAGCGCGCGCCGACGTTGTTAGCAAACTACAAAATAGCGAAAATCCTTACGCCAGCGACGTCGTTGAACAAATTATCGCGACCCAAAATCAATTTTACGGCCAACCGCTAGCCGAAGAGGAGTGCGCCAAACTAGCCCCAGACTCTGGAGCCAAATTAACTGGGGAAGAATACAACGAACTACTATTTAGTTGTTCTAATCCGATCAATTATCCTCGGGGCGTCCTCACGCTAACGCAAGACGCCATGAGCCAAGCCGCTAATCAGGCCGAACAAGAAGCCCGCGATCGCTATCTGGCCAATCAAGGAGTGCGCGACACCCGAGTTTGTGCTGAGTGGTCAGACAATCCACTGGAAGCCGGCAATCTTAGCGACTCGCTTACCAACAGTGGGGCAGGTGACATCTTAAGCGGCACACCCCTGGGAACCGGCGGTCGCTATTGTAAGCGCTGGGTGACCACCACTCCGGGCTCAAGCAACAAATCCTACATGGATCGTTTGTTGACGGCCTTTGTGGACTTTATGGTCAACACTCACGAAGTAGGGGAAGACTTTATTAACGGCTATCAACTGCAACCACAAAAAGATCTCACTAATCTGGCTCAGAAAAATGATCCGATTCCGCAAACCAATGATCCCTGCCCCGACACGGGTGGCTGTCCAAACACCGGCTGGTCGTACAATCAAGTAGATACCTCGGCTCTAAATCAGGCGGCCCAAAATGGTGTGGAATCTCTCTTCTATAATCTAATCAACGGCGGTGGAGATGACGACTCGCCAAGCGGTGGTGGCTCCTTTAATCTGGGCGGCTTACCAAACTTTAACTTACCAGCCATCGACTTTAGCGCCTTGTTCCAAAATCAAGTCGCCACTCAGCCCGCAATCGCCGCACCATCAATTAGCATCCAACAATCAACGGTTGACGTGCCGCCCGCGAGCAAAAAATCTACCGTCTCTTGGACAACCGGCAACGCGAGCGTCTGCTTTACGGCCAGTGATTGGCTAAGCGGCACCTGGCCCGGGAACATCAGCACCACTACCGCCGGTGACATCCTGGAAACAACGGGGGAGTTAAGCATCGATTATCCAGCGGGCACGAAAGTCAACTTAGTCTACGCCATTAATTGTTATAATTCTCAGGGAGTAAGCAACGAAACCGAGGTTAACATCACGAATGAATAAATGGTTTAAAAATTTACTGCTGATCTCACTCGTCCTGCTTGGTGCGGGGTGGGGTAACAAAGCGTGGGCCCAGAATGCTTCAGGTATGTCTGGGGCTGTAAACGCAGCGGCTCAACAAAATCCTAAAAATCAACCAAAAGCCCTCCAGGTCAGCCAGCAAATTGCGGCTCTAGACAAAAAACTTGCCCTAGATCCAACCAATCAAACCTTACTCGACCAAAGAAAGTTTATGCTCCTAGAGTACGGTTGTTACTCGATGGGCGTTTGCAATGATGCTGTCCAAGGAGGAGAGTGGATTCCGATGTTTGTCACCGGTGGAGAATTAGACACCTGGAACTACGCTCGACTCATGGCCATGGTCAGACACCTGTCACAGCAAAAAGATCCAATCAATTACTACGACGATGTACGTAATGCCATTACAAGTCAGCACCAAGCTTTATTAGCATCTTTAGATCAAGACCCAAATCTAAAAGCCAAAGCCGAGCAACGGGCCGCGGCATTACTAGGCAACGACGTTCGTGTCGAAAACGCCGATGACCTAAAATGTAGCATCTTTGATCTGCAACTTGGCAACTGTCTTTTGGTCTTTGTGAGGGCGGCTAATGTTTACGTCTTAGAACCTGCCAGTAGCTTGTTGGTTGGCCTCGCCAACGAAATTTTTGATCTGTCATTCAAATATTCGGTCCGAGATTTTGGCACCTACTTAAAAGCGCCCACTAACGCGCCGATCGTGGCTGGCTGGACAGTGGTCCGAGACTTCGTCAACATCGTCTTTATCTTTGCCTTGCTGTATGCCGCCCTCTCACTGATCGTCCAGATTCGGGGCTTTAATCAAGGCGTTGATGGCAAAAAACTGGTCGGCTACATCGTGGTCGGCGCTCTGCTAGTTAACTTTAGCGCCTTCTTTGTGGGTATCGTAATCAATCTGAGCAACTCCCTAGCCAACCAGATCTACTGTACCGCGGCCGATTGCAGCAAGGAGACTCCCGACCTAGCCATCAATTTAGTGCGCTTCAATAATCGAGAACTTTATAAATTACACAACGCCAATAACGGTTTCGAGGTAGCGATCAAGGGAGCATTTATCGGTTGGGGAACCGTCCTATTCAGCGTGATCACGGCAATCTCGCTACTAGTCGCCGCTTTGCTAATGATCATTCGCTTTATCCAATTAATCCTGGTGATCGTCTTCTCACCAATCTTGTTTTTGGGTTCAACCTTTGGGATCTTCAGCGGTCTAGCTAAAAAAATAAAAGATACGCTACTAAAACAAGCTATTTTCGCCCCGGCCTTCCTCTTTATGATCCTGATTATTACCAGATTCGTAAGCAATAACGGCCTATTTAATGACAACTTAACCACTCTCACCAGCGCAGCCATCTACGTCGTGATCCTCAATGGCCTGATTATCTCCAGCATGCTGTTGAGCAATTACATGGGACTTTACGGCGCCGCCACTCTCAATACCTACGGCAAAAAAATGATCGGGGGAGCCACTGTTGGCGCGGCGGGACGTTTGGGTCGCGCCACCATTGGGCGAGCGGGCAAAAATTTGACGGAAAGTGGCAGCTTGCGAGATGCGGCCAGCCAGCGAGGGGCTCGTGGCTGGATTGCTCGCCAAACGTTGCGAGCTGGTGATACAGCTTCCAAGCTAAGCTTTGACGCTCGGGCAGTTGACTCAGTTAAAAAACTTGGACTAGGCAATGCTCAAAAGGGTGGTTACGTTGGCGACATCAAGAAAAAGGCAGAGATCGCCGATAGAGACGCTAAGCTTTTGGCGGGCAAAGACAGCGCGGGGAATGAAGTAAGTGCTCGCGAAAATGAACGCGTAGAAGGAGTAAGACTTGAGGCAACCAATAATGCTCAAAAAATTAGGGAACAAGCTGAAAGCGCGAAAGCCACTGCAATCTCCAGTGCCGAGCCCCAAATTACAGCCAAGGAGGCAGAGTTAGCTCGAGAACTAGATCAGATTCGGCAAGATGCTAATTCTCAGCTAGATAGTGGTTCAAGCAATCCTGAAGACGTAAAAGCCGAAAGAGAAAATAAGGAGGCACAGGTTCGCGATCGTATCAACGGGGAAGTTGAAAAAATTAAAAAACTTCGTGACGAAGAGATCGCCAAGGCCCAAAAAGAAATTGATCTATCAGAAGAGATCAAAACCAAAACAGATAAGATCCAGCCTCGTAAGCGCATTCAAGAATTGGCTGACCAGTTTGACGATCAAGAAGGCAAAGAACCTCAATCATGGTATCGCTTTAACCGTTGGCGCGGCAAGGTAACGCGCACGCGCAAGGCTCAAGCCGCGGCCATCCGTAAACAAGCTAAATCACCACAAGAAAAATACAAAGAAAACCTAAATAAACTTCTCGAACAAGTCGAAAAACCACCAGAAAAACCAACTGCCTAATCTATGACTACCAACCCCTTAATTGAGCGTCTTAACGAATTGCCAGCCGAGTGGCGAGCGGATCTTAAGAAGATCAATCTACCGGAAGTCATTAGCAAACTCGCAACGGACTACAAATTAGACGCCGAACAAACCAGCCAACTAGAAGCAGAAATCCTACTCATCGCCACCGGTCTAGAGTACCGCGAAAGTTTGCCGACCAATCTGATGGCGGCACTCCACACCGATTCGGCCAAACTAATTTCGATCAAAGAACGACTGGAGCGTGAGGTTTTTAGTCCTCTAGCCAAACATCTCGACCAAACCGAGCAGGAGATCAAACGGGCCGAGGCGGAGGAGCGGGAAAAATATAAGCACCTGCCAGCCGAACTACAAGAAGTGATTCTCGACGCCCACACCGAAGAGACCTTAGCCGCCCTAAGCGATAAGTATCAACTCCACATTGACCAAGCCGGCGTCCTTTACGACGTCACCGATCAAGTCCTGACGGGCAAGATTAAAGCTCGAGACTTTGTGGCGGAACTAGTCCGCACCTCCTCGCTCAGCACGGAATTAGCCAATAAGCTGGCGGGGGATCTCAACCAGCAATTATTCCAACCCGTCCAAGCTACTCTCCGCGCGCTAGAAAATCAGCCCCCAACCGTCTTCGAAGCAAAGTTAAAAGGACTCTGGAGCGGCAACCAAAATCAAAGTTCGAGCGAAATTTTGATCAAACCCCAACCCGCCACCACCGCCACCACGCCCGCCAAAGTTGCCGATCCCTACCTAGAACCCTTAGAATAAAGTCATGAACTTCCAAGTACCCCAATTTATCGAGGTCGAAGACAAAATTTTCGGCCCCTTTACCTTTAAACAATTCGTCTACTTGGCCGGTTCAGCTGGCGCCGCCTTTTTAATTTGGGTTTACATCCCGGTTCGCTTTGTTGCCTTGATTTTCGTCATTCCTGTTTTAATCTTAGGCCTCTTATTAACCTTTTACCGAGTTAATAACCGTCCGTTTGTTTCTATTTTAGAGGCTGCGGCTCGCTATGCCTTAACTCACAAACTTTATATTTGGCAAAGATCTAGCACTCCCACCAAAACTAACGTCACCGCGCCCACTGCCTCCGGTTTAAAAATTCCCAAGCTCTCTGATAGCAAACTAAAAGACCTCTCCTGGAGTCTAGATGTGAAAGAAAAAATCCAGTAACAATGGTACACTAATAGGCAATGGCCGCTGACACTAAAGCCAAAGCTTCACAAGAATTTATTCCGATTAAAGAAATTCGGGATGGGGTAGTAATCCTCAAAGATGGGGGAATGCGTTTAGGTTTGATCGTTTCGTCGATTAACTTTGCGCTCAAGTCCGCCGACGAACAAACAGCGATCTTGCTCCAGTTCCAAAACTTTCTTAACTCGCTGGATTTCGACATCCAACTCTTTGTGGAATCACGCAAACTAGATATCGCGCCCTACCTCACCATGCTAGAGGAAAGATTGGTGGCTCAAACTAACGATTTAATGAAGGTCCAAACTCGAGAGTACATCGAATTTATCAAAAAATTTACCGAAACCACCGACATTATGTCGAAGAGTTTTTTCGTTATCGTCCCTTTCAATCCTTCGATTATTAGTGGCGCCAAATCGCAAAGTCTGATTGGCCGCTTCTGGCCCGGGAGCCAGCAATCGCCGAGCGTCGAGCAAGACCAGCTTAATAATTTTGAAGAAAATCGCACTCAATTAGAACAACGAGCGGCCGTCGTCGCCGGCGGCCTGGGGGCCGCCGGCCTCCGAGTCTCTCAACTCGGCACCGAAGAATTGGTCGAGTTATACTTTAAGATGTTTAACCCAGGGGAGCGCGAAATCCCTTCGATCTAAATTTATGTCTTTATTTAATTTTGGCAAAAAAACTGAGGCCACGCCCACGCTCACTCCCATCCTGCCTCAAGATATTTACCAACTGGGAGTCTTGCAGCTGCGCGACGTCATCGCTCCATCGGCACTTAAGGTGACGCCTAAGATGCTCCATCTTGGCGATCGATTGGCACGCACTTTTTACGTTATTTCTTACCCGCGATTCCTGTCTGGCGACTGGTTTTCCCCGATCATCAATCTCGACAAAATTTTTGATATTTCGATTCACATCCACCCGATCGATAGCGCCTTGGCTCTGCGCCAACTAGAAAAGAAGGTAGCCGAAGTGCAAAGTCAGATCAGCATGAAAGAGGATCGGGGATTGGTCCGTGACCCGGTGCTCGACACGGCCTACCAAGACATCGAAGATCTTCGCGATAGTCTCCAACAAGCCCGCGAAAAGATTTTCGATGTCGGAATTTATATCACGATTTATGGTGATAGCGAAGAAGATCTCGACCGAGTGGAAACCGAGGTTAAAGGGATTCTCGATGCTAAATTAGTCTACTTAAAGCCCGCTCTATTCCAACAGGCCGAGGGCTTCCGCAGTGTCTTGCCTACCGCCACCGACGAACTAAGCGTCAATTACAAACTTAATTCTTCGCCCCTGTCGAGCGTTTTTCCCTTCGTCTCTTTTGACCTCACCTCCAACCGCGGCATTCTTTACGGCATCAATCGCCACAACTCCAGCCTCGTGCTCTTTGACCGCTTCTCGCTCGAAAACTACAATTCAGTGATCTTTGCCAAATCTGGTTCGGGCAAATCTTACGCCACCAAATTAGAAATCTTGCGTAGCTTAATGTTTGATACCGATGTCATCGTCATTGACCCCGAGCGCGAATACGAATTCCTCTCCGAAGCGGTTGGGGGACGATACTTCAACATCTCACTCTCTTCCGAACATCACATCAACCCATTCGATCTCCCTTTCCCGCGAGAGGATGAGTCACCGGCCGATGTTCTCCGTTCCCACATCATCAATCTCGTCGGACTCTTTCGCTTAATGCTCGGCGGCCTCACGCCAGAAGAAGATGCGATTATCGACCGCGCTATTACCGAAACTTACGCCCTCAAAGACATTACCGCCGACATTGACTACACCACCAAACCGGCGCCACTTCTCTCAGATTTGGAATTAGTCCTGGCGGGCATGGAGGGCGGGGAGAGCTTAGCACAACGTCTGCTTAAATATACTCGCGGCACCTGGTCCGGCTTTATCAACAAGCCAACCAATGTCGACATCAACAAGAAATTTATTGTTTTCTCCGTCCGCGACATGGAGGATGAGTTAAAGCCGGTGGCAATGTACATCGTCATGCACAATATCTGGAACTCCATCCGACGCAATCTTAAAAAGCGCCTGTTGGTAATCGATGAAGCGTGGTGGATGATGAAATCCAAAGACACCGCTTCTTTCCTCTTCTCGCTCGTTAAGCGAGGGCGCAAATATTATCTCGGCGTCGCGACAATTACCCAGGACGTGGGTGACTTCTTGCGCTCGGAGTATGGCACGCCAATCATTACCAACTCCTCAATCCAGCTCTTACTCAAACAGTCGCCAGCTTCGATTGACCTTGTCCAACAAACCTTCCAATTAACCGACGAAGAAAAATATTTACTCCTCGAGTCAGCGGTCGGGGAGGGGATCTTCTTCGCGGGCCTAAAGCACGTCGCAATCAAAATCATTTCTTCTTACACCGAAAATCAAATTATCACTTCTGATCCGTCAGAAATTTTGGCCATCCGCCAAGCCAAAAAGGACTTAGCAACTCTAAACAACAATGAAAGCGTCCCCGAAAATTAGTGGTTTAAACGCCATTGGCTTAGTAATCGTTAGCTTATTCTTCGACATCTTAAGTTTTGTCCCACTTTTAAACATTATTACCGGCTTGATTGGTTGGTTCATTTTTTCTTTGTGGTTCTTCCTGCTCGGCTTTGGTTTACTGGAGGGGCGCCGACTCGTCACCATGATGTCTTCAATGATTATTGAGGTTGTTCCTTTCCTGAGTTGGCTACCCACAATGACTATCGGTGTTATCGCGCTCATTCTAATGGTAAACTTAAAGCGTGTCTTACCTCTCCCCAAAGTTGATTCTCGTTAGTCTCGCATTCCTAACCTCGAGTCTAACCGCCTACGCTCAAACCGCTCCCATTGTTGATCTAATTTGGGAAGCCGATAGTTATTTACCGGCTTTTTACCCCGGCCATAGCCGGCCAGCTCCCGGTAGCACCGTCCGCCTGGCCGCTTTGGCTCACTTTACTGATCCAGCCACCGGCCGAAGTTTGGGGCCAGAGAGTCTCACTTACACTTGGTCTAAAAACGGCCAAACCATGGCTGGCGTCTCGGGATTAGGTAAAGATTCAATTATTTTTAGCGCTACCGAGCAAGCTATTTTTCGGGTCGCCGTAAGCTACCCGGCCAGTGGCGTAAGCGCGGCCAGCCAAGTCTCGATTAGCCCTCAGCCCGCCCTGATTAAACTTTATTACGAAGAACCACTCTTGGGTACGGCCTACCATCAACCCGTCGCCACCACCTTTGAGATGCCCGAAGGTGAGATCAATTTGAGAGCCGAACCGTTTTATTTTTCCAAAAACGCTTATCTCAACAAAAAAATCCAATTCCAATGGACCATCAACGGCGAAAATATTGTTTCTGACGCCGCCGATCCGGGTTTAATCACGATCGCCAAGCCAGAAACGGGGGTGGGGGAGAACGCTTTTACCGTCACGGCCAAAAATTTAGCTAACGTCTTGCAAACCGCGACTAATAAATTCACAATTAAGTTCAACAGCAGTAATATTTCTTTTTAACCATGAACCCTCTTTACGCCGCTCAAAATACCAAACAAGTCGTGCTTATTCCTAACGCCATCATCCCTGGCACCGAAAATCCCCAAGACTTCACTGATTTTGTCGGTGGCCTTCTACCTCAGATCATTACCGTTTTAGTCCTGCTCACCGTTATCTCGCTCGCGTGGTGGGGGATTGGCTACTTTCTAAAAAACATCCCGGGCTTTAAGTCTTATGCCAAAACGAGAATTTGGGACATTATTTTAGGTCTAATCCTAATTTTTGGCGCCTATCTCATTTTGCAAGTGGTCAACCCCAACATCAACAACAGTAAAATCTTTGATAACTCTTTAAATCAGATCAAGAATTCGAGCCCAGCCAAGTAAATCATGCGGCGCCTTCTTATTATCATCCTTTTAGTAGCCATCAGCTTAGCCGGCGGCGGCTGGTGGTTGTGGCAAAGAGCCCAAACCAGTGGCGTTCTTTACGAGCCGCCAGCGGCTACCATCAACTTCCCCAAAGGCGAGGACCGCCCAGGCACCAGTCGCTCAACCAGCAGCGCCACTCTGATTCTGCCAGACCTCTCAAGTGGCCCACTCCAAACAGCCTCTAATCGACCGGTGGTCGGCGTGATGAGCTTCGGTTCGGCGTCTTCGTCCCTAGAAATCTACGCCGAAGCGGTGAGTGGTCATCTTTATCTCGCCGGTGGCGGCCGCCTCTCCAACACCACCATCGCCGGACTACGTCGGATCGTCGGGGCTAGCCAGGGCAAAAACATCAAACTCCTTCTGACGACTCAAACAGGAACCATGCCCGAAACTTTGCTCGCCACCTTTATTCCACCCAAAGAAAACGCCAACAGCTTCGTTGATAACATCGAATCCGAAACCGCCCTCCAAACTCAAACACTATCTCGGCTAATTAGAGAACCGGTCATCAGTCCAACAGGCGATGCTTGGGCCTATCTCACCCCCAAAGGGACCAAAACTGAAGTCGTGATTAATCAATTCAGCAGTAGTAGTCCAATTTCGCTTTATTCTTCGCCGCTCGAAGAATGGATTCTCGATTGGCCAGCAACCTCGACCATCACCCTTCAAACCAAACCCGCCAGCTTTATTTCTGGTACTTTAATTGGCCTAAATCCAAAAACTAAAGTGGCGACTCGACTAATCGGCGGGGTATCGGGTCTCTCAGCCAATCTAAGCCCCGATGGCCAAGCCATCGTCTACAGCGGCGCCGCCACTAATGGAATTTTTCTCGGACTTTACTACCCAGCCACGGATCTATTAACCCGCGCACCTTTTATCACTCTGGCCGATAAGTGCACTTGGTCTAAAGATAGTCAAACTCTTTACTGCGCAGTCCCCAAAACCATCCCCACGGGCAATTATCCCGAAGATTGGTACCAAAGTAACGTTAATTTTAGCGATATTTTCTGGAAATTCGACCGCCGAACCAACCGAGCAGAAATTATTTACAATCCCGAATTAGCCAATCCTAGTCGGTCGCTTGATGCCGCCAATCTAGTCGTCAGCGTGGATGAAAGCAAACTCTACTTTAAAAATAAAGCTGACCAACTTCTCTGGAGTCTTAACCTTAAGACAGGATTTTAGCTCGACGACGAACCCACAACTCGTGGACAATGGCAAAACAATTGCTCGTTACCCAATAGAGCACTACCGCGGCCGGAAAGCCTAACGCCACAAAAGTAATCATCACGGGGAAGATAAACCGCATTTGCATATTCATACTCCGAGCTAAGTCGGCTTTTAACGACGGCTGGTCTTGATTAGAGCTCTTGGGCAGGGGAGGAACCGCTAAACTGATTTGAAAATACTGGGAGACACCGGCCACCAACGCCAAAGGGATGCTACGAGCCGTTAGATCAAGTAGCCCCAAAAAATGAGCATTAACCCCGAGCGGCGGAGCAATAAACGCATACAACCACTGACTATTAATCGTTAAACTGTCACGAAAAACGTAAAACAAAGCAAACAGAATCGGTAATTGAATAAGCAAAGTCACAAAACCAGAAAATGGATTAACTCCGTGGGCACGATAAAGAGCCATAATCGCCTGGGCTTGAGCGGCGCTATCACTTTGATGTTTAGCTTTAAGCGCCGCAATCTCCGCCTCCAACTCCTTAAGCTTCTTCTGGGTGGTTAGCGCTCGATGTTGGAGAGGAAGTAACGCAAACTTAACTAACAAGGTTAATAAAATGATCGCCACACCTAAATCATGGCCAGGAACAATGGACGACAACCAAATCAAAAGATTGTAGAGCGGTTCAAAAAAAATCGTTCGAAAAAGAGCCCGCATAGAGATTTATAGTATACCCGCTTCGCGCAGCAAAGACAGTATTGACGCCTTAAGTTCGGGATAGGAATAGTTAAGCAGGGGAGCGCCGAGGAAAAAAGCCCCTCCTTGACCTCGCTTTAAACGATAAAACTCTTGAGTAACCACGGCCCGGACCCGACGGCGAAGGCGATTACGATCAACCGCTCGACGCAGAGCTTTACGACCCACGATAAAGGCAAATCTAGGTCCAATTTGAGCATTTTGGAGAGGGTGGAGAGTTAACGACAGCGGAAAATGGCCATATTTATGGCCATTTTTAATGACTGCGGTCAGAAAATCGCGGTCGAGAGCGTTTTTCACAATTTAAACAGACAACCGAGCGCGACCTTTACGTCGACGACTTTGCAAAACCTTGCGTCCGCCGGGCGTCCGACTCCGAACTAGAAAGCCGTGCGTTCGGGCGCGTTTGCGCTTTTTTGGTTGGTAGGTAACAGACATGCGGCCATACTAGCTTATTTATCTAATTGGTTCAAGCCTAGAGCCGCCCAAGCGACTTATACTAAAGACATCCCCAGTTTCAAGTCAGTCATCCACAGTAATTCACAGCTTATTAACAGGTGGGGATAAGTTGCTTCTCCCTCCGACTAAAGCATATAATTGATCCATGAATGATTTGGCTAAATTGTGGAACGAGGCTTTGCTAGATATCGAGACCACAATTTCTAAAGCCAACTTTGGCACGTGGTTTAAAAACACTCGGATTGTTCGTCACGATAGCGGCGTTATTTACCTAGGCGTACCCAATGCCTTCGTTAAAGAATGGCTCTCCACTAAGTATCACAAATTTATCCTCAAAGCCGTCCGCAATCTCTACCCCGAAGTGCGCGCCCTGGAGTATCAGATCGTTAAAAACGAAGAAATGGCTAAGTTTAAGGTTGCCGACACCACTCCCAAGCCAATTTTTGGTGGGCAATTAGAAATGCCCGAGATTTACATCAACCGAGAAGATAATCTTAACCCCCGCTACGTCTTTGATAGCTTTATTGTTGGCTCTTTTAACGAATTAGCCCATGCCGCCACTCAAGCGGTGATCAGAAATCCTGGCAGTGTTTATAATCCACTCTTTATTTACGGCAACACGGGAGTAGGCAAGACCCATCTCATCCAATCAGCCGGGAATCATATCAAAAAGAATTTGCCCCAGAAAAAGGTTTTTTACGTCACTTCGGAACAATTCGCGATCGACTACGTTAATGCCCTCCAAAGCAACAAAATTCACATTTTTAAGGAACGTTACCGTAAATATGACCTGCTAATCATTGATGACGTGCAGTTTTTCTCCAACAAAGACAAAATGCAGGAGGAGTTATTCCATTTGTTCAACAGTTTTCACGAGCAAAACAAACAAATCATCTTTTCTTCTGATAAACCACCTAAATACATCCCCAATTTAGAGGATCGCCTGCGCTCACGCTTCGAAGGAGGAATGATTGTGGACGTGGCTAAGCCAGATTATGAGTCTCGATTAGCGATTCTCCAGACCAAAGCTAAGCAAGCGGCGATTCCTCCCGGTGGAGAAATTCTAGATTTCTTAGCTAACTCCATTCAAGACAGTATTCGGGAGCTGGAAGGCACTCTAAATACCGTCATTTGCCAAGCGCAAGTAAAAAATCGCCCTCTCAGCATCCAAGAAGTTAAATTATTGGTCAAAAATAACCTCAAACCCAAAAAAGTGCCCTCGGTTAAGAATGTTGCTGAAATCATTTCTTCTTTCTACAACATCGCCGAACGAGCACTCTACGACAAAACACGCCGCAAAGAAGTGGTTAAACCTCGTCAGATAATGATGTATATTCTCCGCGAAGACTTTAATACGTCTTACCCAACTATCGGTCAGAAGTTAGGCGGTCGCGATCACACCACCGTCATTCACGCTTACGAAAAAGTAAAAAATGATCTGAAGGGCGACAGTGTTTTGACTCAAGAACTAGAACAGATCCGCACCATGCTTTATAACGAACAATCTTAATCCCCAGTTATCACCAAAGTTATGCACAACAACCATTCATTAAACAGCTCTCTAACTAAGGATATTTTGGGCTATCCACCTATCCACACCCCTAATAGTATTAGTAATAGAGTTATCTTTAAAATACTTTAATTAATACTATTAGAGATATGAAATTTTCTTGTCCCACCTCCCAGTTACGTTTAGCGATCACGACCGCCGAAAGATTGACGGGGAAAAATTTGTCGCTGCCGGCCTTAGCTCATTTGTATTTGGCGGTAGTTGATGATCAGGTGGTAATTAGATCAACTAACTTGGATATTGGTTTGGAGCTAAAGTTGGCGGCTAACCAAACCAAGTCTGGCGCGGTGATGGTTTCGGGTGCGGTTTTGGGTAACTTCTTGAGTAATTTACCTAGTTCCCAAGAAATTACTGTTGAGTTAGATAAAAATATCTTGAAACTTAAAGGTGGACGGACGCAAAGTTCAGTCGTAACTTATCCGGTTGATGATTTTCCGACAATTCCTCGTCTGACCGAAGGGGAGACGGTGGAATTTCCGGTGGCGACGATGGTCGCGGCTTTTAAAAATGTTTGGTATGCCGCTTCGTTGTCGGATATTAAGCCAGAAATTGCTAGTGTTTATGCTTACGCCGATAATCGTGATCTCGTCTTGGTCGCGACGGACTCCTTTCGTTTAGCGGAAAAGAAGGTTTCTTTTTCTGCAACCCTGCCTGATAATTTAAAATTAATTATTCCGTTCAAAAACGCGGTGGAATTAGTGAGGGTGTTTGAGCACAGTGAAGAAGTTGCGACTTTGTCTTACACGGCCAATCAATTTACAGTTACGACTCCTACGGTTTTCTTTTCGTCACGTTTGGTTGACGGTATTTATCCTGATTATCGACAAATTGTTCCGACGGCTTCAACCACTCGAGTGGTGGTAAGCAAGCCCGAGCTGCAGAATGCTCTTAAAATCTCCACCATCTTCTCCGACAAGCTTAATCAGATCTCGCTACGCGTTGATGTGGAAAGTGGTCGCTGTGAGCTTTCTGCGCGCAATAGCGAGGTAGGAGAGAGTGCGACGGAGCTGTCGGCACGAGTGGAAGGCGAAACTTTGGAAGTAAGTTATAACGTTAAATATTTATTAGACGCTTTCCAGTCCTTAAATACCGATACGATTTCACTTTCGTGGAATGGTAAACAACGACCTCTTTCAGTTATTGCCGTTGGCGATCCAAGCTTTTTGTATTTGGTAATGCCGCTCAATCGTTAGGCATGCAGGGAATCCATTTTTTTCTCGAAAAATTTCGCCATCTTGTCCCAGCTGATAAAGAGTTGAAAGAAGCGGTGGTCGCGGCTGTTAAGCAGGTAACGGGCCGTGATTTGCCCGTCGCTGATGTTTCGGTGCAGAAATGGAATGTTTACATCAAAACTAAACCCGCCTTGAAGAGCGAAATTTTTTTAAATCACGATGAGATTAATCAGGCGCTAGAGAGGGCGTTAGCGAGTCGTCGACCGCGGCGAGTCGTCTAGATCTAATTTTTGGCTTTTGGCCCAGGTTTGGATCGGTTCTTCCCAGAGCGAATATTGCGGATCATTAGTCCGACCGAGCCAGTATAAAATTGAATGGATTTTAGGAATGATTTCTTCTTGGACGCCGTCATCGGTTTCGATTAAGCGACTTTCTCCGCCTTGCCAGTAACCACGATAATAGGGTGGCAGAGCAGGATCAATTGGTTCTGGATCATTAAAACGTTCGGTCGGAAGTTTTCGAAGGGCTTCTCTCATGAAGGCGTTCCACATTGGAGCCACAACTAAGCCGGCCACCTTCTTTTCGATGGGAGAATTATCATTATTTCCCGCCCAAGCGCCGACGGCGATGGTGGGAGTGTAGCCCATAATCCAAGTGTCGCGAAAATCGTTAGTGGTACCAGTTTTGGCAGCCACATCGTAGCCAGGCAAGTACAGGGGCGAGTTGGCCGAATAACTCGGTTGGCGAGCGTCGTTGTCTGAGAGAATATCAGAAATAACTCGGGCGGTATTGGGGGCCAAAACTTGCTCGGAAGCTTCTTCGAACTCACGAATGACTGTACCGTCGCGTTCTTCGATCCGGAGGATGGCGGCGTAAGGATTTCTTACTCCTTCGTTAGCGAAAACGCCATAAGCGCTAGTTAAATCAAGGAGAGAAACTTCACCACCACCCAAAACGAGGGTTAGACCATAGCGTCGCCAGTCGCCGAGAGTTTGGATCCCCATTCTTTTAGCCAAATCTAGTGTATCTTTAACGCCGGCTAAGTAGAGAACTTTAATGGCGGGAATGTTGATTGATTGAGCCAGGGCAGTGCGGAAGGTCATTGGTCCGCGGAATTGGTCATCATAGTTGGAAGGGGCGTAACAGCGCTCCGGATTAGCCGAACAGCCGGTATCAAATTGGGTGGGTAGGTCAAAGATGGCGGTTTCAGAGGTGAAGCCCTTGTTTAAGGCCTCGGCATAAGCAAATGGTTTAAAGGTTGAGCCCGGTTGTCGTTTGGCTAGGGCAATATTGTAATTACCGTCAATTTCGTCACTAAAGTAATCTTTGGAACCGACCAGGGTCAAGATTTGTCCGGTTTTGGGGTCGATGGCGACTAAAGCGGCGTTAGAGGCATTAAAGTTCTTTAAATTTTCGGCCGCGTAGTTGGTGACAATTTCTTCGGCTTTCTCTTGGAGTTCCCAATCGAGAGTTGTGATCACTTTATAACCTCGCGTGCGGATGGCCTCCTCGCCCAACTCTTTTTCTAATTGTTCGCGGACCATCAAGACAAAATGGGGCGCTCGAATGTTACCTTTGGGTGGTTTTTGAAAATCAACTTGGATTTTGTTGGCCGCTTCGCGTTGCTCTGACGTAATAAAGCCAATTTCCTCCATTCGCTTGAGGACTAAATTTTTCCGCTCTTCTAATTTATCCCGATGTTCACCGAAGGGGGAGTAGTAGGTCGGAGCCTTAGGAATGGCCGCTAGATATGCCGCTTCCGGTAGGGTTACCTCGGCCGCCGGTTTGCCAAAAAAGGCCCTCGCCGCTTCCTCGACGCCATAAATTGTGCCGCCGTACGGTGACTCATTGAGATAAATGCTTAAAATTTGCTCTTTGCTGAGGACTCGCTCCATTTTGGTAGCCAAGATGGCCTCCTTGATCTTGCGAGTCCAAGTTTTTTCGGTGGTCAGGAGAGAGTTTTTAACCACTTGCTGACTAATCGTTGAGCCACCTTGGACTTTAGCCCCCGCTAAAATATTGACGATCATGGCGCGGACAATGGCCATGGGCTTAACGCCCGAATGTTCGTAAAATTCGCTATCTTCAATGGCCACCGTCGCGTTCTTTATTTCTTTGGAGATGTCCTCAAAGGGCACCACCTGTCTTTTGACTTGATCATAGACGTCATAGAGCACCACTTTGCCCGTTCGATCATAAATTTTAGTTGACTCGCTGACGATACGATTTTCGAAGGAGTCAAAATCGGGGAGGGGGAGAGTGGCGATCCAAAACAAAATTACTCCGGTTCCCAAGAAGCCGGCGATTAGGGCCAAGATTAGGGCGGAGCGCCACCAAGCGGGCAGCCGCCACCAAGTCCTTTTCCTCATGTTCTTTGATCGTAGCATGGTGGTCAGACGCCGGCAAAGTATGATACATTCTTTTTATGGCTGAACTATTAACTCGCGGCGTGGAGCGGATTTACCCCTCTTTGGACGAACTCGAAAAGGTTTTGGCGAGTGGTAAAAAATTAAAGATTTATTTTGGGATTGATCCGACGGGCCCAGCTCTGCACATTGGTCACCTGGCTAATTTGTTGCGGCTTAGAGATTTTCAAGATCAAGGGCACGAAATTACCATTTTGATTGGTGACTTTACGGCGATGATTGGCGACCCCACCGACAAGACGGCGGCGCGAATCAAGTTGACCTCGGATCAGGTAGCTGAAAATCTTAAAAATTACCGATCACAGATCGAGAAAATTTTAAGTCCCGAAAAAACAAAATTTGTTTTTAACAGTAGTTGGTTGGCTGGTTTGAACTTTGGAGCGATTCTGGAGTTGGCTTCGGAGTTTACGGTGAGCCAACTTTTGGAGCGGGACATGTTTCAAGAGCGATTGCGTCGCGAACAGCCGGTTTATTTGCATGAGTTTTTGTACCCTTTGATGCAGGGTTACGATTCGGTAGTGCTGGGAGTGGATTTAGAAATTGGCGGTAACGATCAGACGTTTAATATGTTGGCTGGTCGGCAAATGCAAAAGCGTCGAGGTCAGGAGAAGTTTGTTTTGGCCGGGAAATTACTCGTTGATGGCGCTGGCAAAAAAATGGGTAAGACTGAAGGCAATATGGTGATGCTAAGCGATCAACCCAGCGAGATCTTCGGCAAGGTGATGAGTTGGCCTGACGAGCTTTTGCCCCTGGGCTTCGAATTGTGCACTCGTTTACCTATGGCGGACCAGTCGGCGCTCATTGCTGATAACCCTAAGTTAGCCAAGATGCAATTGGCGCGAGAGATTATCAGTTTGCTCTACGGTTCGGCTGAGGCTCAATTGGCGGAGGAACATTTTGTTAATACTTTTCAAAAAAAGGAAATTCCCGAATCAATCGAAGAAATTGTGATTGAGTCGGGGGAGTTGTTGGGAGACGCCTTGGTTCGGGCGGGAATTGTGGCCTCCAAGTCGGAGTTCCGTCGCTTGGTTGAGCAAGGAGGCATTCATGATTTAGATGGTTCGGTGATTATCGACCCACTCTTGCCGGCTACGTCAGACTTGCGGTTGCGGGTAGGTAAACGTCGGTTTGTAAAGTTAGTTGCTCAGTAAAAACCACCCCGCAACTGCGGGGTGGTTTTTAGAAAGTCTTTACATTACTTCTTCCTCTTCTTCCTCATCGTCCTCGCCATCACCTTCGCCCAAGTCGGCTAGTTCATCATCCTCTTCTTCATCTAAAATTTCTTTTTCTTCGTCTAACACATCATCTCCAAGAATTGAATCGTCCATAGTTTGAAAACTTATTTTTTAAATTTGCCCACCTCAAATTTTTTGAGGTGGCTCTATTGTAAACAACCGGATTAATTTTGCAATACCTTTAAGAAATATCTGTGGACAAAGCCGCCAGTCCAATCGCAATGGCGTCATATTCGTCATCATGTCGTTGGCCGTTTGGGAGCTTAACTAGTCGCTTAACCATGTTTTGTACTTGAGCTTTGTCGGCCTTGCCATAACCCGTGACGGCCAACTTGATGCTCTGGGGATTTAGTTCACGAATGCTAGCGCCCGCTTTGGCCGAAAGGTAGAGAATGACGCCTCGGGTCTCAGCCACAGCGCTCGCGGTTTTGCGATTAGTCGAGAAAAAAAGTGTTTCCAAAGCGACCAGATTTGGTTGCCACTCGCTGATTAGATCTTCTAGCTGCTGACCAATTTCTGCTAGTCGATCGGGAAAAGAGTTGGTTTTTTTGGAGGTGAGGCAGGTCGAAAACTTTACGACCTCGCGACCTTGTTCGCGTTTGATCACTGCGACGCCCAATCGGTCGTAACCAGGATCAAGGGCCAGCACGGTTAACTGATCTTTAGAGATCGGGGACATTGGTGGTGACGGTTTTGACGTCCTCATTTTCTTCTAAGGCATCGAGGAGGTCGGCTAGTTGTTGCGCCTCAAATTCGGTGATTTCTAGCGGCGAGAGGGGCGCCCAACCAAGATCAGTTTTTTTAAAGGCCCAGGTGACGGAACCTGGTGTGGCCAAGTTTGATCCATAGAGGGAGAGGAGGTGTTTAAGTTCTTGAGAGGTGCGATTTTTGTTATCGGTGATGCCTTCAATCAGAATGGCGCTACCGCCCGGGCCGTAGGCTTCGTAGAGAACCTCTGTTAAGTCCGCGGCACCAGCCCCCGTCGCCGAGGCGATGGCTCGCTCGATATTCTCGTTCGGCATATTAACGGCTCGGGCACGTTCGATGGCCGAACGGACCTTGGGGTGGTGGCGGTCGCCGCCGGCTCTTTTGATCTCTACATTGATGGCCTTGGCGTGCATGCCAAAAACCTTGCTTCGTTTTTGATCTTCGACTCCTTTTTTTCTTTTGATTTGTGACCACTTGCTATGACCAGACATGTCGGCAGTTTATCATATTTAGGGAGGCCTAACCCTTGACAATATTTTAATTAAATGCTAGTTTCCCGATGAACGAACTCGGGTGAGTTCGAGGTCTTTTTAAGGAAGGAGCGCATAATGCGCCAGGCGATGTGGAAGATTGTGGCGGTGGTGGCGGTGGCAGGGATGACGGCGACGACGGCCTCGGCGAACTCGATCGTGGGGGTGAATTATTCTCATGATCGGTTTGATGTGAGCGTCAACCACGGTTACGGTTATCAGGACCGGGCGGTGGCATCGGTCGATCTGTCGAGCGCGGCTCGACAGATCGACGAGGTACGCACGCAGATCACCCCCATCTGGGGCGACGATCCCGGGCTTACCGTTTGGATGACTTTTTACGGGCGCCTGGAGGCGCCCGGCAAGCCCAAGCGGTGGCTACATCTCGGCCAGGCCGTCGAGGGCCTGGAACTCGGATCGTCGCTCGGTGGTGGCAGTGACGACCAGAAGGTCGTTGATTATGCCCATACTTGGGTGTACGTTGATGGTTTTAGTTGGTCCGGCGCTTGGACCAACTACCACACCTTCCCGTATGGGAAGGGCAGTCTCAACCAGCCGATGGGTTTCCAGTGGACGTTCGCGTTCACTGGAAGTTTCGAGGATCCGGTCAAGGGGCGAGCGACGCTCGCGGCCTTGCCGGAGCCGAGCGCGGCCTTACTCCTTATAATTGGCGCCGTTCCTTTTTTGCGGCGCCGGCGTTAAGATGGTAGAGAGTTGAGTCGTGCGCTGGCGACTCCCCCGGGTGAGCACTTAATTGTGTCACCCGGGGTTTTTCTTTTTTTAAAATGGGACTTATGCACAACCGAACAGAGCTATATATGCTAGAGTAATAAAAGAAGAGTCCGGTGTTCGGATTCGCTCAGTCCTTTTTGAGTGAGAGAGGAGGATTTATGCGCGGAATTTTGATTGGTTGGTGCTTGTTTGGGCTGGTTGATTTCGCTTCGGGGACCACCATTAGGATGGCGTCTGGCTACGCTCCCAATCGGGCTTGGGCTTCTCTGACTGGCGCCTTGGCGGTAGAGACGGCCAACCACAGCTTTGTGTTTTGGGAGACGGACGAGGGCGCGCGCTGGAATCTAACCCTGTCCGCCACGGGTAGAGTGGTGACTGCCGAAGCTGGTAGCCCGCCAATTTTTGGTAGTTATCAAATTCCCGGGCACGATTTGGTGGCTAGGTGGGAGATGCTTTTGCCTGGTGATTGGTATGCCACGGCTGACGTTTGGGGTGGAGTTATCGAGAGCGCGACCCCAATGCTTGAAGCCCTGGGTGACGATCGCTGGCGGGCGGCCATTTTTATTACCGGCCAAACCGCGCCCGAACCGAGTTTGCTTTTTAGTTTTGTGGTTTTGGCTCTTTGGTTAAACACCCGCCGGAGGGGGCGGGTGTTTTTGTTGGTTTTAAAGCAGTTTGTCTTGCGCGGCTTCGGGGTAATCGTAACCCAAATGGTCGTAGGCTTTTTTGGTAACGACGCGACCGCGAGGGGTCCGTTCCAAAAATCCGAGTTGGATCAGGTAAGGCTCGTGGACTTCTTCGATGGCGGCATCTTCTTCGGAGGTGGCGGTGGCGATCGTTGAGACTCCCACTGGTCCGCCATTAAATTTTTCGATAATGGTTTCTAAAATTTTTCGATCGGTGCTGGTTAAGCCGTGTTCATCAATCCCCATTAAATTAAGAGTATCTTGAACCACTTTTTTATTAATTGACTGCTTATTGAGTTGCGCAAAGTCTCGACAGCGTTTTAGAAATTGGTTAGCGATGCGCGGGGTGAAGCGGCTTCTCTCGGCGATGATGTGGGCCGCTTCTGGTTCTAATTGGATATTGAGAATGTCGGCCGAGCGAGAGACGATCGTGGCAATTTCTTGAGGAGTGTAAAATTCGAGGCGGAAAGTGCCACCCGAAAAGCGTGATCGGAGTGGCGAAGAGAGGAGGGCAATGCGCGTAGTGGCCGCGACGAGCGTAAATGGCGGTAGGTCTAGTTGGATGACGCGTGCTCCCGGCCCCTTGCCGATAATGATATTGAGATTGCCCGACTCCATCGCTGGGTAAAGCACCTCTTCGATTAGTTTGTTAAGCCGATGGATCTCGTCAATAAAGAGAATATCGCCCGCTGATAGGTTGGTGAGAATTGAGGCCAAGTCACCGACCTTTTCGATCGCTGGGCCGGAGGTAACCTTCATTTGAGCGCCTATTTCCTTAGCAATTAGGTGGGCGAGCGTTGTTTTGCCGAGCCCAGGTGGGCCATAAAACAAGAGGTGTTCCGGTGGGTGCTTGCGCTCGGCGGCCGCTTTCAGTAGAATCTTCAGGTTGTCTTTTATTGAGGATTGACCCACATAATCATCCCACGAGTCTGGTCGCAGGGCGCTGTCGTTAAAACGTTCTGATTTGTCGGAGGGGGTTATGCTTGACATACTAAATTTGGTATGCTATATTGGCGCTGTTCAATCACAAGTCTTGGTATTTTCGAATCGAGGCCATAAACCTCTAAGCAATAAGCTTCCACGCTTAAACGGGTTTTTACAAAAGGACGGGTTGGTGTTCGTTTTTAACGAAAGTGCTGGCCCCATCCTTGCGTAATTACCTCACTTTTTGTATTCAGTACAGAAAGGATTGCTTAGAGGTTTATGCTCTCGATTTTTTTGTTCAAGTGCTGTCGACAGTCTAGATGATCTCTTCGTTCAAATCAATCACGCGCGCTAGTTCATCAAGCGAGGTGATTCCCGTCAATACCTTAATTACCCCATCCTCGCGCATTTCGAGGATTTTTTGGGCTTTAGCGGCGATTCTAATGTCGCGTTCGTTAGGATTTTTTACAATCGTGTCCGCCATGGGCGAGTCAATGATCACGGCCTCAAAGATGCCTTGCCGGCCGCGGTAACCGGTATGATTACAGGCGGCACAGCCAGCGGCTTGCCAGATCTGGTAGGGCGCTTCAGGAAGCGAGATTTCTGGGCGCTTGATTTTGATGTTTTGGCAAACCGCGCTCAGTATCTCGGTTTGCTCGGTGGTGGGGTTAATCGGCTGGCGACAGTCCGGGCATAATTTGCGCAATAGCCGCTGAGCGATGGACAAGTTTAGCGCGGCTTCAATAATTTTTGGATTAATTCCGAGGTCAATTAAGCGAGGGATGGTACCGGCGGCGTTATTGGTGTGGAGAGTCGAGAAGACGAGGTGGCCCGTGAGTGAGGCGTTGATGGCAATTTTGGCCGTTTCCGCATCCCGAATTTCGCCGACCATGATGATGTCGGGATCTTGGCGGAGGGCGCTACGCAAACCGGAAAGGAAAGTGTAATTCTTTTTAGGATCAACCTGGGTCTGGTTAATTCCTTTAAGATGGTATTCGATCGGATCTTCGATGGTGATGATTTTGGTTTCTGGACTGTTGACGGTGCGGAGAAAGGAGTAGAGGGTGGTGGTTTTTCCTGAGCCGGTTGGACCAGTCAGTAAAACGAGGCCATTAGGTTTGGAAATTTCTTTTTGGATAATATTAAAGAGAGCTGGTTCGATGCCTAAGGTTTCAAAGGTCACGGCGATTGCTTTGGGGTTGAGAATTCTTAGCACGATTGATTCGCCATAAGCTCCCGGCAAGATGGCGGTGCGGATTTCGATTTCTTCGTCCTTGATTTTGATGGAGAAGCGTCCGTCTTGGGCACTCCGTTGGATGTTGAGTTTAAGGCCGGAAACTAATGTGACGCGTGAGAGGATATTGCGATAAAGCTTGTGATCTAAATAGGTGATGTCTTGCAAGACGCCGTCGAGCCGATAACGTAAGCGCACTTTTTCGTCTTGGGGCTCGATGTGGATGTCGGAGGCGAGAGTGACTAAACTGCCGGCTAAAATGATCTCCAGCAAAGCCGAGATCCCGCCCGCGGCTAGTTCGGTAACGCCTTCGCTTTGGAGAATTTGTTTGACGTCATCAATTGTTTTTATTTGATTAACGGCACTTTCGATACTATCGGGAGTGATGTCGATGACTCCGGCGTGTGAAATGCTTGATTTGGAAATTTCTTGATAGCGTTCCCAAGCTCGCTTTAAACTCGCCGGCGAGCCGATGTATGATTCGAGATTATAATTTTTATTCCGCAAATCTTCTAGGATGCCAGCTACCCGAGGATTGGCCGGCGCGCCCAAGACTAGGTAGAGATTTTTTCCCACCAATTTAAACGCGGCTATATCAGCGGCGCGAGCCTCTTCTTCGGGAATAAGACGGAGGGCATCGGTGTTAATCGAAAATTTAGAGAGATCAATATAGGGGAGATTGTATTTTTGCGATAGAACTTGAGCTAACTCTTCGGCTTCTTGGCTGTAGAGCTCGCTAAGTTTTTTGGCTCCAGTGGCATCGTCAAAGCGCAACATTGTGCTTTAAGTGTAACATGGGCCCGAATTAGCGTCACAGCTAGTCCCGGCTTTCGGAGGGTGTTACAATCCGAAGGTATGGAGCGTTATCTGATTAAGGGGGTCAACGATATGCAGAGGTTCGCGGCTGACTTGGCGCGGCGGCTTAAACCTCAAGCTTCGGGCGCGACGGTTTTAGGATTGGTCGGAGACTTAGGTTCGGGCAAAACGACTTTTACTCAAGGCGTGGCTGAGGCCTTGGGGGTCAGAGGGGCGGTAACGAGTCCGACTTTTGTCATCGAGAAGGTTTACGATGGGGCCAACTCATCCACATTGATACTTATCGTTTAGAGCGAGCTGATGAGTTATTGACTTTAGGTTGGGAGCGAATTATTAAGCCTCCGGAGAATTTGGTTTTAGTTGAATGGGCCGATCGCGTGGGTGAGCTTTTGCCCGCTTCGGCTCGGAAATTATATTTTAAATTTATCGATGAAGAAACCAGAGAAATTAGTCTTGCTTGATGTCCACGCGATTTTGCATCGCGCCTATCATGCTTTGCCGGACTTTTCTTCGAGCAAAGGTGAGGCGACGGGAGGATTGTATGGATTGGTTTCGATGTTGCTTAGGATTGTGAGCGAGATCAAGCCCGATTACGTCGTAGCTTGTTATGATTTGCCCGAGCCAACTTTTCGCAAGCAATTATATGATGAGTATAAGGCGGGCCGGCCTAAAGCCGACGAATCTTTGGTCTCGCAAATTATCCGCTCGCGCGACGTTTTTGCCGCTTTTAATATTCCGATTTACGATACTCCCGGTTTTGAGGCCGACGATATTATTGGCACGATCGTGGAGCAATTAAAGGATCAGGAAAATCTGCAGGTGATTATTGCTTCCGGCGACATGGATACCTTGCAGTTGGTTCGCGATGATCAGGTGGTGGTGTTTACCCTTAAGAAAGGTATTAACGACACGATTCTTTATAACGAGTCGGCAGTGTTTAACCGTTTTGGTTTTGGGCCAGAGCGGTTGCCAGATTATAAAGGTTTACGCGGTGATCCTTCGGATAACATTATTGGGATCGCGGGCATTGGCGAAAAGACAGCGACAGAATTAATCACTCAATTTGGCTCACTGGAGCAAATTTACGAGCAGTTAAAGAAAGACGAGTCAGTTTTTAAGCGCGCTGGGATTAAGGATCGAGTAATTGGCTTGTTGCGTGAGGGTGAAGAAGAGGCGTTCTTTTCTAAAACTTTAGCCACGATTAGACGAGATGCGCCGATTAAGTTTGTTTTGCCGGGGTCATTTCGTCAGGGCGTGACGGTGGCGCAGGTTGAGGCGTTGTTCGCGGAGTTTGAGTTTCGGACCCTGGGTCAGAGATTGCGAGCCGCTTTGGCTGATCGTGGCGTAATGGAGGTTTCGGCGGTGCCGCCGGTATCGGCGGCACCGCTTTCGGCTGAGTTGGCGATCGCGGTCTGGCTTTTGGATTCCAACCTAACTACTCCCACCGCCGAAGACGCTTGCCGTTTGGCGGGTGTCGAAAATTTAGCGGCAGCCGAGCCAAGAATTATGGCACAGATTAAGGAACAAGGTTTAGAGACGGTCTATCGGGAGATTGAATTGCCTTTAATTCCGATTATCGCCGCGGCGGAGCGCCGAGGGATTGTGGTGGATGTGGGTTATTTGGCCAATCTTTCTCGTGAGTATCATCAGTTATTAGATCGAGAGGCGGCAGAGGTTTATCGCCAGGCGGGCCGCGAATTTAATCTTAATTCTCCTAAACAGTTGGGCGAGGTTTTGTTTGATCACTTGGGTTTATCGACGAAGGGTTTAAAAAAGACGGCCGGTGGCGCGCGCTCGACCCGCGAATCAGAATTGGCAAAGCTGGCCGACGAGCATGCGATTGTTAAAAATATTTTAGAATATCGCGAACTGTCAAAATTAGTTTCGACTTATATTGATAGCATTCCGAACTTGGTTGATCGGGATGGACGTTTGCACACTCACTTGCATCAGACCGGAACGACAACGGGTCGAATGTCTAGTTCGGAACCAAATTTGCAAAATATTCCTGCGGGCGGGGCGAGAGGTGAGGCGATTCGGCGCGCCTTTAAGCCCGGCGACGGTTTTGTGTGGGCCGGTTTTGATTACTCGCAAATTGAGATGAGGGTGTTGGCCTTACTCTCGCGTGATCCTGAGCTCGAAAGAATTTTTAAGGCCGGCGAAGATATCCATACCGGCGTGGCAGCTCGAGTTTTTAGGGTCGAGGCCGAAGCAGTAACTAAAGATATGAGACGCCAAGCCAAGGTGATTAATTTCGGCATTATTTATGGCATGGGAGTTAACGCCTTGCGCGTTAATTTGGGTTCGACTCGCGATGAGGCTCAGGCTTTTTATAATAATTATTTTGAAACTTTCCCGACGATTAAAAATTATTTCGAGCAGGTTAAGGCCGAAACTCTCGAGCGAGGTTACACTGAGACTTATTTTGGTCGCCGCCGCCACTTCCCAGGTTTAAATTCGCGCTTGCCGCAAGTTAGAGCGATGAATGAGCGCATGGCGATGAACGCGCCACTCCAAGGTACGGCGGCAGATATTGTAAAAAAGGCGATGATTGCTGTCGATCAAAAGATCGTTGAGCAGGGTCTGGGGTCGGAGGCTTTCTTGCTGTTGCAGGTCCATGACGAATTAATTTATGAGCTAAAGTCCGAGTCGGTCGAGCGGCTTTTGCCTCTAATTAGAAGCGCGATGGAGGGGGTAATGACGGAAACGAATTTGCCTTTTCCCACCTCTTTGGCCTTGGGGCCAAATTGGGCCGATGCTAAATAGCTTCGTGCTACAATAACGGCATTATGCGGCTTGGCCTTTTTTCTAAACCAGAAGTTTTGCTCGCGGTGCCTTTTTTTAAGCAAGATCGTAATTTTACCTGCGGGCCTACTGCCGTCCAAATGGCCTGCGCTTTTTGGGGCGCTCGGTTGAGCGAGTCTAAGCTGGCTAAATTGGCCCACTCTAGTCCTCTCGGCACTTCTCATGGCGGCCTATTGCAAAGTGTTCTCGACGCCCGTCTGTATTGTTATCTTAATGCTGATACTTCGATTGAGGAAATTAAATATCTCCTGCGTAGCGGTTGGCCGGTGATTGTTAATTACACCGAGCCATCGACCAATGATGGTCATTACGCCGTAGCGATTGGTTTTTCTGATCGATCAATTATCCTTAACGATCCGTGGAATGGTCCCAACTTTAAGTTGCCTTGGCCGGAGTTTGAGCGACGTTGGTATGATCATGGACTTCACCGATCTAGTCGCTGGCTTTTGGCGGTGGCTGATCAGCCCTTTACTCTCGGGAGAACTTACGCGCCATGAGCGAATATTATAAAGCAAATCGTGGGGCGGATTGGAATTACGGCGGCAAGAACTGGAAGCTTAGTCGCTCAAAAATTGATTTGTTTTTAGAGTGTCCGAGATGCTTTTATTTAGATAATAAGCTTGGCGTTAAGCGAGTCCCGGGCTTCCCTTTTTCTTTAAACAGCGCGGTCGACCACTTACTTAAGCAGGAATTTGATTCTCATCGGGCCAAGGGGGAGTCGCATCCGCTTCAAATTGAATACCAAGTTAAAGCCCGACCCGCGACTCATCCGGAACTCGATGAGTGGCGACGTAACTTTGGTGGCGTAAAACATTTACATCAAAAGACCGGGCTTTTAGTCTGCGGGGCGATCGATGATCTGTGGATTAGCGACCAAGATGATTATCTGGTTGTTGACTACAAGGCTACCGCCAAAGAAGAGGCGGTTAAAGAGCTTGATAAAGAGTGGCAGATTGGCTACAAAAGGCAGATGGAAGTGTATCAATGGTTATTGCGACAGAATGGCTTAAAAGTTTCTGACACCGGTTATTTTGTTTACTGCACTGGCAAGTTGGACCGGCAAGCCTTTGATAAAAAAATCGAATTTGATGTTAACTTGATCTCTTACACCGGCAATGATTCGTGGGTCGAGCCAACTCTGGAAGCAATCAAAGTTTGCTTGGAAGATCCAAAGTTGCCGAACTCAGGTTCCGATTGCGATCACTGTAAGTATTGGAATGCTCGCCAGCGGCTTGAACCGGTTGAGGGCGGACAAATGAGAATGCTATAATTTATTTATGACTGAACTAATCCCTAGTCTCTCTGACGAAATTGTTTTGCGATTAATTTTGGCGGTAGTTTTGGGGGCATTGTTGGGCTTGGAGCGAACGTTGGCCGGCAAGACGGCGGGGATGAGGACTTACACCTTAGTTACTTTGGGCTCGGCTATTTTTATCATCGTGTCCCAATTAATTACTGATCATTATTTTGCGTTGGGCGTAAGAGCGTTTGATCCACTGCGCGTAGCTTCGCAATTGGTGGTGGGAATTGGCTTTTTGGGCGCTGGCCTGATTATTTTCCAAGATCAAAAATTGCGTGGCCTCACAACGGCCGCCGGATTGTGGGTGGCTTGTGCTTTAGGTATGGCGATTGGCTTTGGGCTCTATCTTTTGGCGATTGCCGCAACGATTTTAACCCTGTTCATTTTTACTATTCTGCTCAAAGTTGAACAATTTCTGGAACGAAAGATTCGGCCGCAATGGGACGAAGCTCACAAAAAATAACTGACCTGCGAGATCTGCGCGAGGCCGTGCTGGCTTTACCAAGTTCGGAGTTGGTTAACTTCCGTCGAGAAAATAGTTATCAGCCAGTCATTGGTGAGGGTGATCCTGACGCTCGATTAATTTTAATTGGTGAGGCTCCGGGCAAGAACGAAGCCCTTTCTGGCCGGCCTTTTTGCGGAGCCTCGGGGAAGATTCTGGACCAAATTTTGGCTGAGGTTGGCTTGGCTCGCTCGGCGATCTATATCACCAGTATTGTGAAGGACCGCCCGCCAGCCAATCGCGACCCGCAACCAGAGGAAATTGCCACTTATGCGCCTTTTTTGGATCAGCAGTTGTTGATCATCCAGCCTACGGTGATTGGTACTTTGGGCCGATTTTCGATGCAGTATATTTTGTCTCGTCTGGGCCTGGCCGAGCAGATGGGACCGATCAGTTCTCTGCACGGCCAAGTTTTTGAGGCCAAACCCCCTTACGGAGGCGTTAAAGTGATGCCTCTGTACCATCCGGCGGCGACGATTTATAATCAGGGCCTGCGAGGCGCTTTGCTCGAAGATTTTAAAAAACTTAAGCGGCTAGTTAATTAATGAAGCGGACACTAATCTCTTGGAATGTTAATGGCATCCGCGCCGCGGAGCGTAAGGGTTTTTTGCCCTGGTTGGCGGCGGGTAACTATGATTTGGTCTCGATCCAAGAAACCAAAGTCAGTCGCGACGTTAAGTTGACGCCAGAGCTGGTCTCGCCGCCCGGCTATCAATCTTATTGGGATTACGCCGAGAAGAAAGGCTACAGTGGTGTAGCTAGTTTTGCCCGTCAGGATTTTTTACCCACAAAGATTGTGACAGAATTTAATGATCGCACCCTGGCTCAGGAGGGGAGATTGCTAGAATTAGCTTACCCCGAATTCTCGTTATTTAACGTTTACTTCCCCAACGGCAAACGCGACGCCACTCGGCTAAAATATAAGTTGGATTTTTATGAACATTTCTTAGCCTATCTTAAAGAGTTGCAAGCGGCGGGTCGTTCCGTTATTTTTTGCGGCGACGTCAATACTGCTCACCAAGAAATTGATTTGGCGCGGCCAAAAGAAAATTCCAAGGTTTCTGGTTTTTTGCCGGTCGAACGAGAGTGGTTGGACCGAGTTGTTGATGCTGGCTTTGTTGATACGCTGCGCCTGTTCCACCCTGAACCAAATTTGTATAGCTGGTGGGATCAGTATAGTTTTGCCCGTGAGCGTAATGTGGGTTGGCGAATTGATTATTTTTTCGTGAGCGCCGATTTGGCGCCGAAGGTGACGGACGCTTTTATTCTAACTGACGTTTACGGTTCTGATCACGCGCCAGTTGGTCTCACTGTTGATTTATGATCTACTTTTTTTTCGGCACTGATCAGGTCACGGCTCGCGCCAAGTGGCGCGCGGTCGGCGAATCATTTGCGAGTAAATATCCTACGGGGTCGTGCTTTGTCTTCGAAGCGGAAAATTTTAATCCTACGGTCTGGGAGGAGTTGGCGGCGGGTGCCGATCTTTTTGGGGACAAGCGCCTGGTGTTAGCTGATCGGGTGAGTGAGAATCCGGAGGCCGCGGCTTTTATTGAAACTCATTTGGCCGAATTAGTGGCGGCGCCGGTGGTTTTTGCTTGTTTAGAAACTAGTTTGGCGCCGGCCTGGCGGAAAAAATTGGAACAGGCCGGCGCCAAACTCTCGGAGTCCAAGTCAGGCAAAGTGGCCGGAGAAAGCTTTAACCCTTTTGCCCTCAGTGACGCCGTGTTAGCTCGCGATCGCAAAGCTCTGTGGTTGGAGTATCAGAAGTTGTTGGCTCTGCGGTTAGCGCCAGAAGAAATTTTTTGGAAGTTGGTTTGGCCGGTTAAGAATATGTTGTTGGTTAAGTCCGCAGGAGGTGGGGGGACGAGCCGCTTGAGCCCGGGGGTCGCCAGTCGGGCGCGTTCGGCGCTTAGTCGTTTTGCCGATGGTGAGGTCGAAGAGTTGTCGGGGCGGTTGGTGAGATTGTGGCACGAGACCAAAGAGGAGGGGGGAGGCGACTTTGCCATTGGTCTTGAGCAATTGATCTTAACGTTATAATAGATTAGTATTTCGTTGCATGAGCCCTGTTAGCTCAGTTGGTAGAGCAGCTGCCTTTTAAGCAGACGGTCGCAGGTTCGATTCCTGCACAGGGCACTTGGATACGGTGCTTATTCTCGATAATCTCCGCAGTGCCGAAAATGTTGGCGCGATTTTCCGTACGGCCGATGCCGCTG
>CAYUHC010000005.1:0-44769 GCA_964444555.1 uncultured Candidatus Saccharibacteria bacterium
ATGACGTGTTTTCTGGCGGTGCTAATGTGGGAATTAATGCTACCGCTAAAAATATAATTTGTATTGAAAAAAATCGTTATGTTGTGGATCTTTTGAAATTTATTCAGAAGGAAAACTTTGAAGACTTGAATGAAAATATTGTTGATATTGTCGAAAGATTTGGCTTAAGTCAGAGTTATATCAGAGGGTATGATCACTATGGTATGGACAGTTCGTCTGGTCTAGGGAAATACAATAAAAATGCATTTTTAAAACTCCGAAGTGAATTTAATAAAGAAAAAACCAGAATTGATTTGTTGTTGGTTCTTGTTCTGTATTCATTCAATAATCAAATAAGGTTTAATTCGACAGGTAGCTTTAACCTACCGGTTGGAAAACGTGATTATAATGGAAGTTCAAGAAAAAATGTTGCTGCATTTAATCAGGTTTCTAATGAAAAAAAGATAGTATTTAGAAATTGTGATTTTAGGGTTATAGATAAGATGTTATTAACAAAAGATGACTTCCTGTACTTGGATCCACCTTACCTACTTGGTCTAGCAAGTTATAATGAAATGGGTGGTTGGACAGAAAAGGATGAAAAAGATCTGTATGAACTACTAACAAAACTAGATAAAAAAGATATTAAATTTGCATTATCAAATGTACTAGAGCACAAAGGTAAGACGAATCAAATAATGAAAGATTGGATTAATAAATATAAATACAAAATCCATAAAATCGATTACGACTATAAAAATTCAAATTACCATTCAACAGCAAAGGGTAACAAGACAATTGAGGTTCTTATTACTAATTATTAATTTTTTATGGCATAATATGAGTTATGTCAAAAGCATGGTCAATTACTACAACCGTTAGAAATCCAGAGAGACTTCGCGATTTTTTGGTTGCATTTAAACCATTAGAAAATAAGGTATGGAATAATGATACTCAAGAAAGCTATCAGAAACTTCTGATTAAAAACCGTCTATATGGTTTTGGTAATACACAGTTCTATAATGGGTTAACTGCTAAAATTATAAAAATAATCAATGACACAGACATAGAGATAAGTGATGATGTCATTGATGAGATTCTAAGATTGAAAGATTATACTGATTTCGCAATGCGTGGTCGTCAGTCACTAAATCCGCTTACAAAATTTGGTTTTGTGATTATTCGTGATGGGGTTTTGAAAATTACTGATCTTGGAAAGAAGCTCATCTCAAGCGAAAAAGACGCTGGTGATGTTTTCTTGAAATCATTTATTAAGTGGCAAATACCAAATCCAGCCAATGATGATTTTGATGATAGCGGCGACTATGAGGTTGTGCCGTTTGTTGCAACTCTTAAATTAATAAGTGAAGTAAATAAAATTGAGATCGAGCGAGGAGAAAAGCCTAAAGGAATTAGTAAAAGAGAGTTTTCACTTTTCGTACCATCATTAATTAAATATACTGATATTGAAAATTATGCGAGAAAGATAATTGAGTTGCGTGATTTACAGAAAAGTAAGACAAAGCAGGAACGCAAGGAAATACGTGATAATTATCGCAATCAGTTTGCGGTTGAATTTTTAGGGACAAGCGATAAAGCAAAGACTGATAAACTTCTTACAAATTTACGAGATTATGGTGATAATGCGATTAGATATTTCCGTCTAACAAAATTCATTCGTATTCGTGGTAATGGTTTTTATATTGATCTAGAACCCAATCGTTACACAGAAATTGAAGCATTGTTTGAGAGTGAGTTTTATAAACCAAAGCAATTTGCTGATAAGGAAGAATATGTAGCTTATATGATAGATGACAATCTTCCTGCTTTGCCTTGGCAGACAACAGCTAAATTGTCTGAGATTGTTAATAGTGTCTATGCAGATGTAAAAGAATTACAAAACAATCTAGGAATTACTGTTCTTGATAAGGAAGATATTTCTTCGATGTCTGAAAATGATTTAATGTCTTACATTGATAACTTGCGAGAAACACGCAAAAATCTACAAGAAAGGGATAATCATATTAAATCTCAGCCTGTTTCATCGATTACTCAATACATAGAACAACTGGAAAAAATCTTTGAATTTGAAAACCGAGCATTAATGCTCGAGTATCTTTCAACGATGGGTCTTCATGCACTTAACGATGCAAAGGAAATAAAACCAAATTATCCAGTCGGCGATGATAATGAGCCAACATCAACAGCCCCTGGAGGTGTGGCAGATATCGAGTGTTTTTATGAGGATTTCAATATGATCTGTGAAGTTACCATGTTGAATGGTCGTGACCAGTGGTTTAATGAAGGTCAACCAGTTATGAGACACCTACGTGATTTTGAGAATTCAAATAGAAATGCCTATTGTATTTTTATTGCACCAACGATTCATCCCGATAGCGCTGAAACTTTCCATGTTGCGAACACAATAGGTTATAAAGGTAGTAAACAAAAAATTGCACCGATTACGATTAAACAATTTGTTGAATTGCTAAAGACGCTTAAGCAAATGCGTGAAGAAAATAAACATTTTACACATAATAATTTGAAAAGCTTGGTGGATAATATTGCTGAAAGTGCCAACAACATCAATTCTGATGAGTGGATTGCTAATACTCAGAGTGTCATAAATTCTTGGTCTGCTGATTTGGTGAGATAAAAAAAATCCACTGAAATGCTAGCGGGAAAAGTTTAATGGCTAACTACTTCTTGTGTTTTGTCTTATCGACAAGCACAAATGTTTTCGCTTTGCCTCCGTAAGGAGGAACACGATCACCTCTAGACAATGTAATCTCGAGAGTTTTTGTCCCCTCTACTTTATACTGACCAGATTTTTTAGCAGTGCCACCTGTTTTGACTTTTGTCATTGCAGTTGATTGCTTAATTCTAATAATTCAGAGGCTTATCGACACTCTCGCCCCCGCCTCAATACTCATAAAAGTACTAAGGAGGGGGAGGAGGATAATGTAATCCCCTAAAGGATAAAATTCGGCACCCAGACTATCCCGCTAGCATTTCAAAGGACTTTATACTGGCATTATAACAAAATTTACTGCAAACAGGGAATCGAATAATCCACCTCGTTTTTACCCCTATTGGACTCTTGATGAGGTGTCTCAAACCATTCTGGATGAACTTTGTAGATAGCCCGTAATTCCTGTATACTTTTATCAATAATAGCGAAGTTAAGCCGTCTTTTCGGTTCAAACTTCGGGACATCGTCCCCGCAGTGAACGAAGTGAACGGAGGGGGTTTGTAGGAGGCCGCAACCGCGGACGACATCTCTCCCTCTCCGCCAAGAGAACTAAGTATCGGAGTGACCCGAGTACTTATTGAAGAGTAGAATATTAATACCTATGCCTAGAAAGAGGAAAATCGGCTCAATAAAGTCTGAACTCTTAGAGAAATCAAAGGAGTCGATATTGGCTGCTGTGCAAATATTCAATAATCCTAATATTCACTTTAAATCAGAGTCTTTCATAGTTTTAGCAATTATTTCGTGGACATACCTTCTTCATGCATATTACAGGGAAAAGAAAATCGAATATCGATACTTTGAGCAAGCTGGACAACGGAAGAAGTTTCATCTTACAAAAAATGGAGCTTATAAATATTGGGAACTGGAAAGGTGTATAAATGAAAGAAAATCACCAATTGATAAAACAACAACCGCAAACCTTATGTTTTTAATTGGCCTAAGGCACGAGATAGAGCACCAAATGACAACAAGGATTGATGATCTGTTGAGTGCGAGATTTCAGGCGTGTTGCATAAATTACAACACTTATCTTAAAAAGCTTTTTCCGAAAATTGATGGTATAGATAGCTATCTTTCTTTCAGTCTACAGTTCACTTCTTTGAGTGAAAACCAGATTGATCAGATGAAAGATTATAAGGATTTACCAGCCCATATTACCTCATATGTAAAATCTTACGACGATACTCTTAGCGAAGAAGATTTTAATGACAGTAAGTTCTCTTATCGTGTGCTTTTTGTTCCTAAAACTGCAAATCGCAAAGGTCAGGCTGATAAGGTTATTGAATTTGTTGATCCAAAATCAGACATCGCTAAAGGTCTAAGTAAAGAATATTGGGCCATCAAGGATCGTGAAAAGCCCAAATATTTACCGTCGACTCTTTGTAAGGAAATTCAGAAATTAGGCTATCCAAAATTCACAATTAATGAACACTCAAAGTTATGGAAATTAGAAGGGGCCAAAAATCCTTCGAAGGGTTACGGTGTACAACTTGAAAAGACTTGGTATTGGTATGAGAATTGGTTTGAATTCGTAAAATCCTACTGTAAGAAAAATAGGATGAAATACTCTTAGCTTAAGAGTATTAACGACTTATCCTTATATTCAGTTCGCGATCTCAGGTTCGCCAATAATTCTCGTTTCTCAACAGTCGATCCTTCTTTCAAAATATACTTCGCATAGTTCCTGATATCTGTTTCTGTATCGGTCTTTATCTATCACCGCCCGTCCTGGGTGCCTGAACTTGGCCGGCCAGCGCCGGCCATTTTTGTGTTTGCGCCAAAGTGTCGCGTTAATGACTTTTTAATAAAGTTTTGAGAGAATGGCGGGATATGAAAAATTTAAAATATTCGATTGAGATTGCGGCACCGCGGGAAAGGGTTTGGCGGACGATGCTTGAGGATGCCACCTATCGTGAGTGGCCCAAGGCCTTGGCCGCGCTCAAAGCTCTACTTCATTAAACGTCCATTCTGGCGGTTCATGATTTCTGGTATAATAGAGGTTATTAACAGCTTAATTTTATTGATATGGAACCCAACGAGACGGGCGCACGTAAGGTAGTGATCGGGATTGTGGTGGTAATTATTATCGCGATTGGCGCGATTGTGTGGCTCTCGACTCGCGACGGCGCTAACGATAACTCCGCGGCGGTGGGTAGTGCCTTCGATCGCGCGGCCGCGATCCGGGCTGGCCGGACGGCGACGATCACGGTTGGCTCACAGTTGCCAGCGGCGAGCGTCTACGTTTCGCAGGTTGATTTGCCAGAGGGCGGCTGGGTGGTTGTCCGTCGCAACGATAGCGGCGTCGTCGGCTCAGTGATCGGCGCTGGCTACTTTGACGCCAACACTCGAGCGGGTACGATTGATCTGATCGAGAAGTTGGAGGAGGGCAAAAACTATTTTGTGGAGTTGTATGCCGATAACGGCGATGACCGCTTTAGCGTCGTGGAGGATGCTCTCTTGGAGGGTCCAGATGGCAATCCGCTTCGCGTCACCTTTTTGGCGACCGAAAATCTTCCCGAGATCAAGGGCTAACGACGATTTAGTGGTTCTAAGTGACCAGCCACCGAAAGCGCCAGTGCTGCTAGCACGGCGTTTTTGATTATGTATTGACCTTCGAGCGTGGGGATCCAGTTGCTTTGCCAAGTGAGGGAGGGGAGGAGGAAGAGGGGCATCGCCGTGACGACGAGATGGGGCGCCACTAAGAGGATGGCGACACGTTCGAGTCGGGGGATGAGGAAGGCGATGGCAATCGCTACCTCCCACCAGCCGAGAATAATAATAAATTGACCAAAGGTGAGAAAGGGCAAAGTTTTTTCGAGCAGGGCGTCGACGAGCGGGTTGGCGGGACTGGCGCCAATTAATTTTAGGATGCCAAACCAGCCATAGACCAGCGCCAAGGCCAGGCGAGCCAGGAGGAGTCCGTGGTGATTAGCAAAGCTGATGACGTGCCGATCCAGTCGGAGAAGTGATCTAAACATGGAGCGTTAAATGTTTGATGATATAATATCATCATGTCTACTAAAGCTAAAGTGGCGATTAACGGTCTGGGGCGGATCGGTCGCGCCTTTCTTAAAGTCGCCCTCACTAAACCAGAGTTGCAAGTGGTAGCGATTAATGATTTGGGAGATTTGGAGAACCTGGCTTACTTATTGCGTTACGATAGTGCCTATGGTCGCTCGGGTTTGACGGTGGAGGTGCGGCCCGGCGAGTTGATGATTAATGGTCAGGTTATTAAATTTTTTCAGCAAAAGGATCCTACGCAGTTGCCGTGGGGGCAATTAGGGATTGATGTGGTCGTTGAGTCGACGGGCTTTTTTGATAGTTACGACAAGGCCAAGGCCCACATTGATGCGGGCGCGCATAAGGTAGTGGTCTCGGCGCCAGTTAAGGGTACGCCCGTGCCGGGGATTAGCGGCGCGACGGTGTTGATGGGCATTAATGAGTCTGAGTTGGCACGTTGCCAGATCACCTCTAACGCTTCGTGCACGACTAACGCCGCCTCGCCCGTGATCCAGATTATGAATGAGACTTTGGGAGTGGAGAAGGCGATCCTCTCAACCGTCCACGCCTACACCGCTACGCAACGTCTAGTTGATTCGCCGGATGCTAAGGACTATCGCCGCGGCCGCGCCGCGGCTCACAACGTGATCCCGTCAACGACGGGCGCGGCGATCTCGGTGACGGAAGTGATCCCCAGTCTTAAGGGTAAGTTTGATGGCATTTCTTTGCGCGTGCCGGTGATCACTGGTTCGATCGCGGACGTGACCTTTATTAGCAAGCGGCGCACGAGCGCCGAGGAGGTCAATAAGCTTTTGGCGGAGGCGGCGGCCACGCCACGCTGGCGCGATCTCTTGCTCGTCAGTAATGAACCGTTAGTCTCGAGTGACATTGTTGGTCTCTCTTACGCGGCGATTGTGGACGCGGAGTTTACGATGGTGGTGGACGGCAATCTCGTAAAGGTTTTGTCTTGGTACGATAACGAGATGGGGTATACGCACACGCTGGTGCGGCATGTGATCGAGACGGCTGGCGTTAAATAATTTATGAAAATTTTTTTGGCGGCGGATCACGCGGGGTATGCCCTTAAGGAGGCGGTTAAGGTTCGGCTTAAATCTCTTGGCTACACCGTCCACGATGAGGGAGCGTTTGCGCTTGAGGAGAACGATGATTACCCAGACTTTGTTCATCTGGTTGGCAAGCAAGTGGCCGTCAACCCGGACGAGGATCGAGGCGTGATTTTTGGTGGCTCGGGTCAGGGTGAGGCGATGGTGGCTAATCGTTATCCGGGCGTTCGCGCCGCCGTTTACTACGGCGGCGACGAGGGCGTCGTCACTCTCTCCCGCGTGCACAATAATGCCAACGTCCTCTCCCTCGGCGCGCGCTTTGTTACAGAGGATCAGGCGTTAGCGATGGTGGAGCTCTGGCTCAAAACGGATTTCCCTGGCGACGATCGTCACGTGCGACGCATTAATAAGATTGATCAGGAGGAGCGGGCAGAATATCAGTTTTAAAATATGGCTCAAATTATTCCGGCAATTATTGGAAAAAATTTTCGTGAGGTCAGTGCTAAGATCGCTCAAGTTGAGGGTCTGGTTGACTGGGTGCAAGTTGACGTGACGGATGGACACTTTGCCAGTCCGGAGACGTGGGGAACGGCTGACGATCTGGCGCTCGTACCCGGCAAGGTTAAGATTGAGGCCCACTTGATGATTGAGGAGCCCGAGACGGAGTTGGCCGGTTGGTTGGTTGGCGCGGATCGCTTGATCGTTCATTATGAGTCCAGCGATCGCTTGCGTCAGATTTTTAGTGCGGTGGCGGGGCGGCCCAATCAACTAGGGCTGGCGCTTTTGTGGCCAACACCGATCAATGTTTTAGAAGCTTATCGCGATCAACTCAAGTTGGTGCAGTTGATGAGCATTGCCACGATCGGTCAGCATGGTGAGCCGCTGGTGGCCGGGATTGAAGAAAAAATTAAATCTTTGCGACAGCAATTTCCGGATGTTACAATTTCTATTGATGGCGGCGTGACGCTAGCTAATGCTCCCGCGCTCTTGGCGGCTGGTGCAAATAATTTGGTGGTGGGCTCAGCGTTGTGGGAGAGCGGGGATGTGGCGTCGACGATTAAGCAATTTCAAAATTTGTGATCCTTTACGACGAAAAAGTAAAATTTTTAGAACGACAGGCGCAGCAGATCCGCCAGTCGATTATTGAGATGCTTTTGGCGGCGGGTTCTGGTCACACGGCTGGACCGCTGGGTATGACCGACATCTTTACCGCTCTTTATTTCCATTTGTTAAAGCATCGACCCGAGGATCCGCGGTGGGAAGATCGCGATCGCCTGATTTTGTCTAATGGCCACATTGCCCCCGTGCTCTACGCGACGATGGCTCACGCGGGTTACTTTCCGGTCTCGGAGTTAGTTACTTTGCGCAAATTCGGTTCGCGTTTGCAAGGCCATCCCCACCGGGAGTTCCTCCCGGCGCTCGAGACGAGCTCCGGCCCGCTGGGCTCGGGCCTCTCGCAGGCCGTGGGGATGGCCCTGGCCGACCGGTTGGATCGCGGCCGGCGGAGTGACCGCTTTTTCTATTGTCTTACTGGCGACGGCGAACTTAATTGCGGCCAGATCTGGGAGGCGGCGATGCTCGCCGGCCGCGAGGCGCTCCATAATCTGATCGTCATTGTTGATCGCAACAATATCCAGATCGACGGCTTTACCGAGACGGTGATGCCACTTGAGCCGCTCAAGGAGAAGTGGGAGAGCTTCGGCTGGCATGTTCAAGACATTGATGGGCATAATTTTGAGTCGATTGCCGAGGCGGTGGGTCATGCTAAGGCGGTGTTTAATCGTCCGAGTTGCATTATCGCGCACACGATTCCCTCTAAGGGCGTGCCGCAATTTGAGCGACAGTTTGAGTGGCATGGCAAACCACCCAACGCGGAGGAGGGGGCGGTCGCGCTAAAAGAATTACGCAGTCTAAGTGGTCGGATCAAAGGCGAACATGAATAATTTAGTCGAAGGCCAAAAATTAAATCCCAAACTTTTTAAGCTCGACGTCGAGCGCTTGCCGATCCGTAAGGGCTTTGGCGAAGGTTTGCTCGCCGCCGCGGAGGCCAATGCCGAAGTGGTTGGCTTGTGCGCTGATTTAGTAGAGTCGACGCAGATGCATTTATTTAAAAACAAATTCCCCGAGCGTTACGTGGAGATCGGCGTGGCGGAACAGAATCTGGCGAGCGTCGCCAGTGGCATGGCGGCGATGGGCAAGATTCCTTTCTTAACTTCTTACGCGATGTTTAGTCCCGGTCGCAACTGGGAACAAATTCGGACGACGATTTGTTACAACGATCGCAATGTTAAGGTGGTCGGATCGCACGCTGGCGTTTCGGTGGGGCCAGATGGTGGCACGCATCAGGCAATCGAAGATATTGCGATTATGCGCGTCGTACCCCGGATGACGGTGGTGGTACCGGCCGACGCGATTGAGGCGCGCAAGGCGACGCTGGCGCTGGCGTCTTACGTCGGCCCAGCTTATCTGCGTCTCGCGCGCGAAAAGTCGCCGGTGGTGACGACGGAGGAGTCACCCTTTTTAATCGGTCGGGCCAATGTGCTTCGTCAACCAGAAAAGCCGCAAGCAACGATTATTGCCTGTGGTCAGATGGTCTATTCTGCTTTGGTGGCCGCGTCGGAACTAGCCGAGGCGGGGACGGAGGTGGCGGTGATCAATATGCATACGATTAAGCCCCTGGATGTGGAGGCGGTGGTCTGGGCGGCCGGTGCCGGCGCGGTGATTACCGTCGAAGAGCATCAGCGCGCGGGCGGCTTGGGTGGCGCGGTGGCCGAGGTTTTGGGCGAGCAATGCCCGGTGCCGCTGGTCCGGGTGGGGATTGATGACCAATTTGGTCAGTCCGGTACGCCCGACGAACTACTTAATCATTATGGTTTGGGAGTGGGTAGTATTAAGGCCGCGGTCGGACGAGCGATTGCTCGCAAGCGACAGTAATCCCCAGTTTGTCAATGGTGGGAGATTGTGCTATTCTCCTTTTTGCGCCAGTCGGCGGTCGACTGGCGATTGTTCTTTGGTAACAGGAATGGAGACCTGTATGAGTGGAAGCGTTCTGACGCCGACTCGCGCCTACGAAGTGTGCGCGTATGAGCGAGTCGATGTGGGACACCGGCTGGGAGAATGGGGCGAATCCATTTGTCGGCCCTTTAATCGCCGCCTGGCGACAGAGGAGGATTTCCATCGGTGTCGAGATCAGTTTCCGGGAGTGTTCGCGGAGGTAAAGTTCTGCGACATTCTCCGGCCAGCTGATCAGTCGGACCAGGGTTGGCGCGTCAGGTTTAAATCTGACGGTTCGCCGATCATGGAGACCTTAGACCTGAGAGAGATGATCCGTCTCTCGCAGATTGATGGACACAGTGGTGTCCTCCTCGTTTCGTAGGTGCTTTCCGGAGAAAAATGGCGGTTGGGAAAGAAGCGCTCTTCCGCCAACCTAAAACCCGTCGCTTGGGAGCGACGGGTTTTTTTAATGCCAAAATTTTTTACAGTGGTCGGGCGGTGTAATCCGTCGGCGCTTGGCTTAAGTAGCGTTCTAATTCTGCTCGGGGTAGGAGACCGGCCTGCGCGCCGACGTGTTGGACAACCGACATCGAGTTGATTGGTCCCCACGCTAGGGCTTCGGGTAGAGTCTTGCTGAGCGCTAGCGCGGCCGTCACCGTCGAGGCAAAGGAGTCGCCAGCGCCAGTGCGCTCTAGTGGTGGCTTGGGATCAGGATAAGGTGGCATAAACCAGGCGCCTGTCTCGGCCGAGTAGGCATAAGCGCCGCGCGCCCCGTCGGTGACGATCACGATCTTGGGGCCGAGGGCGGCGAGACCAGTGAGCAGCTCTTTTATTTCGCTTCCCGTGGTGCCGAGAATGCGCTTGGCCTCCTCAACGTTGCAGAAAAAGATTTCTGTCACCGCGTAGACGTCGGCCAGCTCGCGGCTATTTTTGATCTGGAAGGTGCCGGGCTGGAAGGCGAGTTTGATCGAGGGATTTTTTTTCACATAATCAGCAATTTCGTGTTGGAAGGGGAGAGAATTTTCGCCCAGCGAGCTGAGATAGATCCAACGCGGCGTGCCGATCGCCGGTAAACGATACGGATACTCTTCGTGTTTGATGAGAATGGTGCGGTCGTCGTGATACCACAGGACGTAGTGATAATTAGTTTTTTTGTCGGCGTGGCGAGCGATGAGCGTGGTATCGATGCCATTTTTGGTTAACTCGGCGAGGGCCTCGTCGCCATCGCGATCAGCGCCAAGATTGGTGACTAGCGCCGTCTTGAGTCCGAGTCGCGCGGCACTGGTGGCGGCGTTGGGCGAGTTGCCCACGGCGGGGACGACGGTGACGGATTCGTAGGGAATTTTGTCGCCAAAGCGCATGCAGATCTGGCAGTCCTCTTTGTTGACCTGGCAGTGGATATCGGCCTCTTTAATCCGGATAAACGCGTCGGTGGTAATGTCGCCAATGGCGACAAAGTCAAAATTTTCGGTCGGGTTCATGGCCAAAAGTATACCATATGGCCAGCTGTGATATAATTTTTGCATGAAAAACTTACGGGATTACTTGATGGAGGCGGCGGAGCGGAAGGTGGCGGTGGGGCATTTTAATATTTCGGATTCTAATGCGGTCTGGGCAGTATTTAATGCCGCCCGAGCTCTCTCTCTGCCGGTGATTATCGGTGTCTCGGAGGGGGAGCGCGACTTTATTGGCGTCCGGCAGATCGCGACGCTCGTTAAGAGTCTGCGCGAACAATTTGCTTACCCGATCTTTCTTAATGCCGATCATACTTATTCTTATGAGCGGGTGGTGGAGGCCATCGACGCCGGCTTTGATGCGGTTATTTTTGACGGCGCGCAATTGCCGTTTGAGGAGAACGTGGCCACGGCGCGTCGGGTGGTGGAGTACGCCCGCGCTTGTGGTCGGGACGTGCTGGTGGAGGGCGAGCTTGGTTATATTGGCACCTCGTCGAAGGTGCTCGACGAGGTGCCGGCTGGCGCCGCGCTCGGTGACGATCTCACCAAGCCGGAGCAGGCGGCGGAGTTTGTGGCGGCCACGGGCGTTGACCTGTTGGCGCCAGCCGTTGGCAACATCCATGGGATGTTGCGCGGCCGACCCGATCCTAAACTCGACATCGCGCGCATTGCCGCCATCCGCGCGGCGGCGGGCGTGCCTCTGGTCCTGCATGGCGGCTCGGGCAATAGCGAGAGCGATTTCCGCGGTGCGATTGAGAGCGGCGTGGCCGCCGTCCACATCAATACGGAGTTGCGCGTGGCTTACCGCGATGGCCTTAAACTTTCGCTCCAAGACAATCCTGATGAGGTTGCGCCTTACAAATTCTTAAAGCCAGCCCTAGCGGCAATGGAAAAGGTGGTGACTGAAAAACTTAAGCTTTATAACAATCTTTAAATTTTCTTTCATGGCAAAAATTTATATTACTCGAGTGATTCCTGAGTTGGCGGTGACGATGCTTCGCGATGTTGGTCATGAGGTGGACGTGAGTACTAAAGATGGCCTTCTCTCGCGCGAGGAGTTATTAACCGCGCTTCGGGCCAAGCCCTATGACGCGGTTTTGCCGCTTTTGACCGACAAGATTGATGCCGAAGTTTTTGACGCTGTTCCGACGGCGAAGATTTTTGCTAACTACGCGGTGGGTTTTGATAACGTTGATTTGGCCGAGGCCAAAAAGCGTGGCGTGATGATCACTAATACCCCAGCGCCCTCGACGAGTCAGAGTGTGGCCGAACACGCTTTGGCACTCTTGGTGGCGGTGGGTCGGCGGATTGTGGAGGCCGATCAGTTTGTTCGCGATGGTAAATACGTCGGTTGGGCGCCAATGATTTTTTTGACCCCCGATCTCTACGGTCGGACGCTGGGCATTATCGGCGCGGGGCGGATCGGTTCTAAGTTGGCTCACTTTGCCTCCCGCGGTTTTGGAATGAAGGTGGTGTACTTTGACGTTAAGCGCAACGAAGAATTTGAAAAAGAATTTCAGGCCGAATTTAAGGCCACGGTGGAGGAGGTGTTGACGGTGGCGGATTATGTTTCGCTTCACGTTAACTTAACGCCCGAGACGCGCCATTTGATTAACCGCGAGCGGCTCGCGATAATGAAGTCGTCGGCGGTAATTGTTAACACGGCGCGCGGTCCGGTGATTGACGAGGCGGCGCTGGTGGAGGCCTTGCGCTCCGGTCAGATTGCTGGCGCCGGCCTTGATGTTTACGAAAATGAGCCCACTTTGGCGGCAGGACTAAGGGATTTGCCTAACGTGGTTCTGACGCCGCACATCGCCTCAGCGACTTTTGAGACCCGAGATGACATGGCCCGTTTGGCGGCCGACAATATTTTGGCGGCGCTGGCAGGCCAGACGCCGCCCAATTTGGTGACGGCCGCTTAAGGCCCACTGATTTTGACATCTGGCCGCTTTTCGCTATACTATCTGTCATGCAAAAAATTATGGCCGAAAAGCGTTCTGTCTTCGGCAAAAAGCTCAAGAGTGTCCGATTAGCTGGTCAAATGCCTGCGGTTTTGTATGGTCCTAAGCAGGAGACCACCTCGCTTCTTCTCAATACTAAGGAGTTCAAAAAATTGCTCGCCACCGCTGGTGAGTCGAGCATGGTGACGATTGACGCTGGCGAAGTTAAGGCCGACGTGTTGATCCATGACGTGATGGTTCACCCCGTTAGTGGCGAGCCCCTGCACGCTGATCTTTACGCCGTTGATAAGACCAAGACGGTTAAGGTTAACGTGCCTCTCCGCTTTGAGGGCGTGGCCGCGGCCGTTAAGGATCTCGGTGGTACGTTGGTAAAGGTGCTTTACGAATTGGAGGTAGAAGTTTTGCCAATGAACATTCCTCATGATATCGAGGTTGATATTTCTAAATTAGTCTCTTTGGACAGCCAAATTTTGGTTTCGGACTTGAGCGTACCTAAGGATGTGACGGTTCTCAGCGCCCCAGAGGAGGTGGTAGCTTCAATCGCGGTCGCTAAGGACGAGCCAATTGAGACGGCGCCAGTTGATCTCTCGGCCATCGAGGTTGAGAAGAAGGGTAAGAAGGTGGAGGAGGGCGAGGAGGCCGCCGTGGCTGCCTAATCCTCGTTACCAGCCGAGCGAAATTTGTTATAATAATCCCCACATGAGACGGGGGATTATTTTTTTTGGGTTGGCGTTGGCGCTGATTGGCGCGGTGGCGATTAGTCAGCCAGTTGGCGCGCAGAGCGTGGAGGAGATTGAGGCCCGCCGCGCGCGTCTACAGACCGAGCTGGAGGCCGAGGAGCGGGCGATCGCTGAGCAGACTAAGTTGCTCCAAGCCAAACAGCGCGATACCGCTACCGTCCAGGGCGAAATTGATTTACTCAAGTCGCAAATCCAGCGAGCTCAGACTAGTATCAAGGCCAAGCAAGTCCAGGTGTCGCGGTTGGCGGACGATATCGTCGCTCGCGAAGGTAAGATCGAAACTTTGGCGCAAAAAATTAAACGGGAGCAGGGTTCGCTGGGTGAGTTGTTGCGCAAGACGCGGGACTTCGATAACGCTTCCTTTGTCGAAATTTTGCTTGACAACAGTCAGTTGTCTGATTTTTTCACCGACGTAGATGATTTTGCTTTCGTGCAACGTTCCATCCATGACGCTTTTACCGAAATGCGTGGCGCCCAAGAGGATGCTCGCCGAGAGAAGGCGGCCCTCGAAGAGCGTAAAAATAAGGAGCTTGATGCGCAGAAATTGATTGAGGCCGAACAGCGAACCATCCAAGCCAAAGAGAAAGACAAGCAGGTTTTGCTAAACGTTAACAAGACTCAAGAGGCGGCCTACAAGACGATTTTAGCCGAACGCCAAAAGCGGGCCGCTCAGATTCGGGCCGCGCTCTTTGCCTTGCGAGACTCGGCGGCGATCCCGTTTGGTAAGGCCTTGGAATATGCTACGGCCGCCGCCGAGAAGACGGGTGTCCGCGCCGCTTTAGTCCTTGCCATTTTGACTCAGGAGTCCAACTTGGGCCAGAACGTGGGTACTTGTAATCGGCCTGGCGATCCACCAGAAAAGCAGTGGCAAGCCATCATGAAGCCAACTCGTGACCACGCGCCGTTTTTGCGGATTGTTGGCGAGTTAGGGATTAGTCCAGAGGGCTTGCCGCTCTCGTGTCCGTGGGGCGGCGGTTGGGGCGGCGCGATGGGGCCAGCGCAATTTATCCCTTCCACCTGGGAATTATTTAAGACGCGGATCGCCAGCGCCTTGGGCAAAAAGACGGCCGACCCTTGGGAACCAGCCGACGCTTTTATGGCTTCTTCTTTGTACTTGGCGGATTTAGGCGCGGGAGCGGGCGGTTTTACGGCTGAGCGGAACGCGGCCTGCCGGTATTATTCTGGTCGGCCTTGCGACGACCGAGCTCCCGCCAATACCTTCTACGGCAATCAGGTAATGACTAAGGCGGCTGATATCCAGGAGAACATGATTAATCCGTTGCAAAATTTATAAATCACTGCTATAATCCCGACACTATGCAGAAAGAGATTCACCCCCAATATTACCCAGCCGCTAAGGTCACTTGCGCTTGTGGCGCGACCTTTACCGTTGGATCCACCCGGGAAAAACTGGAAGTGGAAATTTGCAGTGCCTGCCATCCTTTTTATACTGGAATGGAAAAGGTTTTGGACGCCGCTGGTCGGGTAGAGAAGTTTAAGGCCCGCCGCGCGCGAGCCAAGTCTCCTTCCACTACCACCGCGAAGCGCGCGGAGTAGATGTCTATCGAACAATTTCGCACTAATCCCAAGACGCTGTATTTGGCGCTCGAGTACGATCGAGTGTTGGCTCGTCGTCAGGAGACCGAAAATTTAATCGCCGCCGATCCTTCGATGGCGGATTTGGCGCGCGAGGAGTTGGCGACGCTCGATGCTCTGGCCGCCACTTTGTGGCAACAGATGGAGGAAATTGTTTCTAAGGAGGCCGCGGCCGAACAGGCGTCGCCTCGTAAAATAATTTTGGAGGTCCGAGCGGGAGCCGGCGGTGATGAGTCGGCTCTATTTGCTTACGAGTTGGCGGAGATGTACCGCCGTTATGCTGAGCGTCGCGGCTGGGACTTTACCGTGTCTGACGAATCAAAAAACGAAGTTGGGGGTTATAAAGAAGCTTCGTTCGAAATTTCTGGCGAAGGCGCTTACGAAGAATTGCGTTGGGAGACTGGCGTCCATCGCGTCCAGCGCGTTCCCGCGACGGAAAAGCAGGGTCGGATCCACACTTCTACCGCGTCAGTAGTCGTGGTGCCTTTTCGAGAGATGCAAAAAGTGACGATTGATCCATCCCAGTTGGAGATTATTACTTCGCGAGCGGGTGGCGCTGGCGGTCAAAATGTTAACAAGGTGGAGACAGCGGTCCGAATTTTACATAAGCCGACTGGTTTGGTGGTGCGGTGCCAAAGTGAGCGGAGCCAGGCTCGTAACAAGGAGAAAGCCTTGGCCATTTTGTTGAGCAAGATCGAAGCCGCCGAGGCGGAAGCGGCCGCCTCGGCGCTGTCTAGTGAGCGTCGCAGTCAGATTGGTACGGGCGATCGCTCCGAAAAAATTCGCACTTATAATTTCGCTCAAGATCGGATTACCGATCATCGTTTAAAAGAGTCTTGGCATAATATCGAAAAAGTTTTAGCGGGTGAACTAGATCCGCTTATTGAAGCTCTAAAGGAGACAGCGGCCGGCACGCGTCAGGCGGTTGTGGATAAGGACGAAGCAGAAGACTAAGCAAGGGTGTACAATTAAATCATCTATGAAAACTTTCTGGCTGATCGCCGTGCTTTTGTTTTTTGGTTGGTGGGGAGTTGGTCTCGCGCAAACGACTCAAGAGGTTAAGGGTTGGGCGTGGACGCCCAATATGGGTTGGCTTAAGTTTGACAGCGGTAGTAATGGAGTAAAATTTAATCCGACGACAGGTAGTTTAACGGGCTTCGCTTGGAGTCCGTACATTGGTTGGGTCAGTTTTAATCCTTTTGGCAAAGCAGGTCCTAAGGTGGAGAGTAATAATGCGGTAAGCGGTTGGATCCGCGCTTGTTCGGCAGCAGCTAATCCGAGCACTTGTTCTGGTGGCACTAATCCAACGGCTGGTGGTTGGGATGGTTGGGTCAAACTTTCGGGGGCTTGGAGTAATGGCGTCGCTCGCGCGGGTAACGCCTTGACGGGCTTTGCGTGGGGGAGCGATGTGATTGGTTGGCTTAAGTTTAATGCCACGATTAGCGATTTAGTTTGTCCTAGCGGACAGGAAGAGTGGGGCGGTTCTTGTGTGCCCACTTGTCCTAGTGGTCAGACGCGAAATTCCTCTGGTAATTGTGTGACGGGAGTGACCTGTGGCGCGCCGGGCTTGCCAGCCTGTCCGCCCGTGGATGGTGGTGGCGGTGGCGGTGGTGGCCCTGGCGACCCGTGCCCTGGAGGTGATTGTATTCCTGGCGGCGGCGGCGTCGGCAAGCTAGAGATTTTGTCGGGCGAGTTTATGACGATTCGCAATCAGCCGCTTGGTTCAGCCGCGATCTCGACCGCTTCGCGAATCAAAAATACTGGTACCGCCTACGTTCAGGCTTGTATCTTGTCGATTAAGTCTAAAACTAACCCTAGTTACTCTCTGACCACGGCTGATCCGGGCGTTCAGTGCGCGCTTAAGGTGGGCGATAATCCTTTTACGGTTTCTGATTTCCGCGCTTGCCCCAATCCCGGTGGATCAGGCGTCCAGCTTAAAACGACGGCGACGGGGGACGGCGAGGTGGCTCGTTTGGCGGTTAAAATTTCCCGCCCTCTCCAGGCCGTGGCCACCAATAACCCTTACGAAGTTGAGGTTGGCGACTGCGTTAATCCTAGCGTCCAAAAAGCTAAGCCCGTCTTAGATTATCAGGTGGGTAGCTTCGATCCACTGTAGAGACTGTTAATTTTAGCTAGCGACTGGTTGCCAAGCGAGGGCCCATTTGCTAGACTCCTAGCCATGTCAGCCGAAATCAATTCTACTGCCAAAGAGGGCCTCATTAAAAAGCTTTTTGAGCTTGGGGCACATTTTGGTTATTCTAAGTCCCGCAGTCATCCTTCGACGGGGCGTTACATCTATGGTTGGAAAAATCGCCAAGCGATCTTAAATCTCGAAAAGACGGCCGAAGGTTTGGAACGAGCCGCGGCTTATTTGGCTAGCGTTGGGGCCGAGGGCAAGACCGTGCTTTTTGTCGGCAATAAGGACGAAGCGCGTTTGGCGGTGGCCGCCGCGGCGGAGAGCCTCGGGATGCCTTACGTGATCAACCGCTGGTTGGGCGGTACCTTTACCAACTTCTCTCAGATTCGCACGCGCATTAACCGTTTGACGGAACTTAAGGATCAACGCGAGCGCGGCGAGTTAGCTAAGTACACCAAGAAAGAGCGTTTGTTGATTGATCGTGAAATTGCCAAGCTCGAACGGTTCTTCGGTTCGTTGGTTGGTCTGGAAAAATTGCCTGCCGCCGTGGTGGTGATTGATCCTCGTCATGAGCAGATTGCGGTTAGCGAGGCGACGCAGTTAAAAATTCCCGTTGTCGCTCTAGCCAACTCAGATTGTAATGTTCGCGGCGTCGCTTACCCGATTGTGGGTAACGATGGTAGCACGGCAACGATTAAATATGTCTTGGCTGAATTGGCCTCGGCTTATGAGCGAGGTCGGGTTAAGCCCGAGGCAACGGTGGCCTAAACTCACCTATGTCTGAAATTGAAAATATAAAATTATTGCGAGATAAGACCGGCATCTCGGTAGCTCAGTGCAAAAAAGCTTTAACCGAGGCTGGTGGTGATTTGGATCGTGCGCTCGAAGTTTTGCGAAGCGCCAGCGCCGCCATCGCGGAAAAGAAGTCAGATCGGACGCTCGCTTCGGGCACGGTCAGTTCTTATATCCACAATCACGGTCAGTCGGCAGCCATCCTGCTTTTGGCTTGCGAGACTGACTTCGTGGCGAAAAATCCTGAGTTTAAAATTTTGGCCGATGATTTGGCGATGCAGGTGGTAGCGTTTGCTCCCGCCAGCGTCGACGAATTATTGGCCTTGCCTTTTATTAAGGGTGAGGGTCAGACTGTGGCCGAAACGATTAATGGCGCCGTGCAGAAGTTCGGCGAGCGGATCGAAGTGGTGGAGTTTAAGCGTCTGGTGGCCAGCGAATAATTTATGACTGGAGTTTTTTTATTGGTGGTAATTGGAGTGGCGGCGACGAGCTTGCTCTTGCTCTTGCGGCAACAGGTCGCCTTGGTCCGTCGGGGAGAGGTGGTGCCAGTTGAGACGGTGTCTTTGTCGGAGTTGGTCCGACGCCGGATTGATTGGGCTTACTTCCATTTTGCGCTCGCCTTTAAGCAAGTCGTCCATTACAGCTACTTTTATTTTTTGGTGACAATCCGTCGAGTGCTGGTGGTAATCCGTTTCTTACTGGTGCGGGTAGAGCGGAAGTGTGCGCGGTTGATTGATTCGGTTCGCGGTCGCGGCGTGCTCAATAAACGCGGTGCGGTATCGTTGTTTTTGTCTGAGATTAAGCCGCATAAGTAGTGGTGGAGTAAGTCGTTTTGCCGGCATAGCTCAGTTGGTAGAGCAACGGTTTTGTAAACCGTAGGTCGGGGGTTCAAATCCCTCTGCCGGCTCCAAAATGATATGGCGCAATTACACCCCTTAACGCAAATTATTTACGAGGCGACAACGATCTTTCGGGAGCTGGGCTTTTCGGTCGTCTGGGGGCCAGAAATTGAGACTGAGTTTTACAACTTTGACGCGCTTAATGTTCCAGCCAATCATCCGGCCCGGGCGATGCAGGACACTTTTTGGCTTAAGCCTCACAGCGAACGCCGCCTCCTCCGCACTCACGACACGGCGGTGGACGCGCGTTTTTTGGATCAGCACGAGCCACCTTTTCGGATCCTGACGCCGGGCCGCGTCTTTCGTAACGAGGCCACTGACGCCACTCACGAGGCTCAGTTCTACCAGATTGGTGGCCTAGTGGTGGAGGAGGGGGTGACGATGAGCCACCTTAAGGGCATGCTCGAATTTTTCTATAAACGGATGTTGGGTGCGGAAACCGAGTTGCGCTTTCGAGCCAGCTTCTTTCCCTTTGTTGAGCCAGGCGTGGAAGTAGACATTAAGTGGGGCAATCGTTGGTTGGAGGTTTGCGGGGCGGGCCTGGCCCATCCCAACTGGTTGCGGGCCTGCAAGCGCGATCCGGAGAAGTGGCGCGGCCTGGCTTTCGGTTCGGCTGTTGATCGTTTGGCGATGATCAAGTACGGAATTGAGGACATCCGGCATTTTTACAGTGGCGATTTACGATTTTTAAAACAGTTTTAATTTTATGAAAGTTTCTTATCAGGTCTTACAAAAATTTTTCCCCACTGACTTGCCCGCAGTCGAAGTGGTGACTGAAGCTCTTTCTCAGCGAGCCTTTGAGGTGGAGGATCTGGTGGCTCAGGGTAATGATTGGGAGTTTGAGGTCAAAATTTTGCCCGATCGCGCCGCCGACGCCAAGAGCGAATTGGGTTTGGCGCGGGAGCTTTCGGCGGTTTTAAATTTACCGCTTAAGGACGAATACTCGTCTCTGCCTACGGCGGCGACGGCGCGGGCAACGATCCGATTTTCGGCGGATGATCTTAACTTGTTGTTGGGTATCGCCCTTGGTGAGCATGAGATTATTGATTTGTTGCGTCGAGTTAGAGTGATCGTCAGTCATGGCGATGGTGATGGATTAGTCGCTTTGATCCCCGTCGAGCGACAGGATTTAAATTTAAAAGAAGATTTAGCTGATGAGGTGGCGAGGTTGTATGGCTACGATCGGATCCCGGCCCAGCCCCTGCCACCACCGGCGCGCGCGCCCGAGGATGATCCAGCAGCGACTTTGGCGGATCGGGTTCGCGAGTTTCTTGTTTCGGATGGTTATACCGAAATGTATGGTTACACTTTTCGTCCGCAGGGCGAAGTGGCGATCGAAAAGCCCCTCGCTTCGGATAAGGCCTTTCTGCGCAACAATTTAACTGATGGGATGCGCGAAGTGCTCCTAGATAATTTGCGGCATGTTTTGTTTGAGACCGAGGAGGTGAAATTATTTGAAATTGGGACAGTCTTCGCTGGCGGTGAAGAAAAAATTCACGTGGCCGTTGGGCGAGCGGTAAAAAAGCCAGAAGCGGTTTTAACGGTGGACGAGACGCCACTTGGCGACTGGGCGGAGAAGGTGGGTTCGGCGACGGGTAATCTTTCGCCTTTTCTTAATCGCGCGGTTAATTATCAGCCGCTCTCTCCTTACCCGCGGATCATTCGAGATGTGGCCGTGTGGGTGCCCGTCGAGACCACCGTGGAGGAAGTTCGGGATTTAATCAGGGCTAACGCCGGTGATCTTTTGGCTGAGGGGCCGGTTCTCTTCGATGAATTTAAAAAAGCTGATCGGGTCTCGCTGGCCTTCCGTTTGGCCCTACAATCACGCGAGCGCACTCTCGAAGATGGGGACGCTAATCAGGTGATGGACCAGGTGACCAAGGCCTTGGAAAGCCGGGGTTGGGAGGTGCGAAAGTAGCTTGGTTAGAGCGCTCTTTTGTGCTAGACTTGAGGTGTAAATATGGCTGAAAAGGAAGCTAAAAAGCGTAAGTACGACGCGGAAGATATTGTCGTTTTGGAAGGGCTTGAGCCTGTCCGTAAGCGCCCGGGTATGTACATCGGTTCGACTGGACCCGACGGTCTTAACCATCTCTTGGTTGAGATTTTCGACAACTCGCGCGACGAGGCGATGAATGGTTCCTGTGATGAGATCGAGGTGGCGCTCTTGCCTGGCGAGATTGTGCGGGTAGCCGACAACGGTGCGGGTATCCCGGTCGCGCCTCATCCCAAGACTAAGGTTTCGGCGCTGGAGACGGTAATGACGGTGTTGCACGCTGGCGGTAAGTTCGAGGGTGAGGGCTACAAAATTTCTGGTGGTCTGCACGGTGTTGGTGCCTCGGTGGTTAACGCTCTTTCCACCTGGCTTAAGGTGATGGTGTTTCGTGACGGCGGGAAGCACTATCAAGAATACGCTCGCGGCAAAAAGAAGGCGGCGGTCAAAAAGGTGGGCAGCTCTAAGCTCCACGGTACGGTGGTAACTTTCCAAGCCGATCCAGAAATTTTTTCGACGACGGTTTATGATTGGGAACGGATTGTTAACCATTTGCGCGGTCAGGCTTATTTGGTCAAAAAATTACGCGTTCGCGCGATCGACCTAAGAGGCTATGGCGGCAAGATCGCGGACGAAGACGTTTTGTACTTGTCGGAGTTGGGCCTGGAGGCGCCCGCTCAAACTTTTTATTTTGAAGGCGGCTTACTTTCGCTCATCAAGTTTTATAACCAGAACGAAACGGTTGTCCATAAAAATGTTTTTTACGTTGAGAAGGAGCAGAATGACATCCAGGTCGAAGTGGCTTTCCAGTACGTTGACGATATTACGCCGCGAGAAATTAGCTACACCAACAATACGATTACGCCCGAAGGCGGAACTCACTTAACTGGTTTCCGTACGGCTTTGACGCGCACGCTCAATGATTACGCCCGCAAAACTAATTTACTAAAAGAGAAGGACGGCAATTTCACCGGTGATGACGTGCGCGAGGGACTGACGGCAGTGATCTCGGTTAAACTTCGCAATCCGCAATTTGAGGGTCAGACTAAGGCCAAGTTGGGTAACGTGGAGGTCCGTGGCGCCGTCGAGACAGTTTTTGGCGAGGCGCTAGATGCCTTTTTCGAAGAAAATCCCGATGACGCTCGATCGATTATTGGCAAGGTATCGCTAGCGCTCCGGGCGCGTTTGGCGGCTAAGGCGGCCAAGGATAGTGTGTTGCGCAAGGGGGCGCTCGAGGGCATGACCTTGCCGGGCAAGCTCTCAGATTGCCAGACCAAGGAGGCGGAGGAGGCAGAGATCTTTATCGTTGAGGGTGATTCCGCCGGCGGCTCTTCTAAGCAGGGTCGCGATCGCCGGACTCAAGCGGTCTTGCCCCTCAAGGGAAAAATTTTAAATGTCGAACGAGCGCGTTTGGATAAGATGCTCGCGTTTCAGGAAATTAAATCATTGATTATCGCGATGGGTACGTCGATTGGCGACACCTTTGATATTTCTAAATTGCGTTATCACAAAATTATTATTGCGACGGATGCCGACGTGGACGGTGCTCACATCCGGACGCTTTTGCTGACACTATTTTTCCGCTACTTTAAGGCGCTGATTGAACAGGGTCATATTTATATCGCCCAACCACCACTCTTTAAAATCAAGAAGGGGAAAGAGGCGTTTTATGCTTACAGCGACGGTGAGCGCGATCAAATTCTTAAAACCTTAGGAGTTAATGCCGCGGAGGTTTCTGAACCGGTAGATCCTGACGCTGATGGCGTGGGAGAAGAAGAGGCCGAGGCCGGACCAAAAGCTGGCGGTAAGAAAGTTCAAGTCCAGCGTTATAAGGGTTTGGGAGAAATGAATCCGTCTGAGCTTTGGGAGACGACGATGGACCCAACCCGTCGCGTGCTTAAACAGGTGACTATTTCTGAAGCCGAAGATGCGGATACCGTTTTCCAGACGTTGATGGGCGATGAGGTAGAGCCACGCAAGCTCTTTATCCAGTCGCACGCCAAGATGGCCAACCTGGACATTTAGGCAGTGATAGTTTAATCTCGGTGCAGAAAGAAAGGAGGTGATGCCGGTGCGGGTACAGCTTACGTCTGAGGCGAGGGGGAAGTTTGCGGAATTAAACGCCTTCCCTCCAGACACAATTTTTGAGGTTGGGGAGGTGAGGAATCACCCCCTCGGTCCGCCCCATCGTAACTGGTTTTTTCTTGTTTTGAACGGCAAGACCTCTAAAGATCCTCTCTCGGCCAAGCATTTTTGCGTGGTCGAGGAGTAAAAAGCCCCCGACTTGCTCTGGTAAGCAAGTCGGGGGCTTAGTTATTTTTTATTTTCGTTGACGAATATCTTTAAGTAGGGAGGCCAGGAAATTTTCGGGTGTAACGTTTTCTTGCTTGCCCTGGTCGCGTGACTCAATCGTTAAGGTCTGATTTTTAACTTCGGCATCACCGATAACGATGAGGTGGGGGACTTTTTCGGTTTTGGCGGCGCGGATTTTTTTACCCAGACTTTCGCCCGAGAGATCGATCTCCACCCGGATGTTTTCGTTTTTCAACAGCTCAACCAGACTTTGGGCATAGGCGTGATGGGCTTCGCCGATCGGCAGGATTTTTACTTGCACTGGTGAGAGCCAGAGAGGAAAGGCCCCGGCGAAGTGTTCGATGATAAAGGCCAAAAAGCGTTCGATTGCCCCGATGGAAGAACGATGGATGACGATTACTTCTTTGGGCTGATTGTCTCGATCGATGTAGGTCAGATTAAAGCGCTTAGGCATCACGAAGTCGTATTGGACGGTAAAGGCGGTGTTCTCTTTGCCACGGACGTCACGCATTTGGATGTCGATCTTGGGGCCGTAGAAAGCTGCTTCGCCAGCTGCTTCGTTAAAGTGGGCCTGGCGTTCTTCTAGAACTTGTCGCAATTTGGCTTCGGCCTCGTCCCAAGCGGCGTCGTCTTTGTAGTATTTTTCAGCATTGGCGCGATCGCCGAGTGATAGACGATACCAGTAGTCGGTACCTTGAACGAGACCAAATTTGTTGGCAATAAATTCGATGAGGTCTAGTGCTCGAGCGATCTCTTGTTTGGCTTGCTCGGCGTCGGCGCACATCACGTGGGCGTCAGCGAGGCAGAAGGAACGGACGCGAACAAGACCTTGGAGTTCGCCCGATTGCTCGTAGCGATAGAGTTTGGCTAATTCAGCAAAGCGGATTGGTAGCTCGCGATAACTGTGTGGTTCGGAGAGGTAGAGCTCAAAGTGGTGTGGACAAGTCATCGGGCGGAGCATAAACTCCTCTTCGTCGATGGTGATCGGGGCGTACATCGAATCTTGGTAGTAAGGATAGTGGCCAGATTTTTTATAGAGTTCCAGCTTAGCGATATCGGGCGTGGAGACGTGGTGATAACCGCGTTTGGTTTCTTCTTCAATCACGAAACGTTCCAGTTCTCGACGGAGGGCCGTCCCTTTTTCGGTCCAGAGTGGCAAACCCTTGCCAACTGTTTCCGAAAAGACGAATAATCCGAGCTCTTTGCCGAGCCGGCGGTGGTCGCGAGCATCAAGTCCTTGGTCATCTTTCATGGCTCGACTATAACATAAAAAAACGTCGCGGTCAGTTAGAGGGTTTTAATAGCTTCGACCACAATGCTCGGCTCGCCGTTGCGGTGGGAGAGACGGCCCTTAATTGCCACACAGCGTTCGGGTTGGATGAGCTCGCGAGAGCTGGCGTAAAGTTTGGGGAAAAAGACTAGTTCGATCGTGCCCGTATAATCAGCTAGTCGGCCAAAGGCCATCTGGTCATTTTTTTTCGTCATGATCGGTTTAATCTCTTCGAGTAGGCCAGCCACCACCATCATCGCGTCTTCTTTGGATTCTTTAGCTTTTTTAATTGTATGTTCGGTGTTGGTGAATTTCTCCCGGTAGGCATCCAGCGGATGACCAGAGACGTAGACGCCGAGCAAATCTTTTTCCCAAGCCAGTCGGACGGCCAGCTCAATTGTCTGTCCGGGGACAAGTTTAAGTTGGGGGATCGTTGCTTTGTCGGCCATTAATCCGAAAAGTGATGATTGATTGTCACCGATCTTGGCGGCATCGGAGTGGAAGGCGAGTAAGTTATCCAGATTTTCCAGTAGGGTGCCACGATCGGGCTCAACGCTATCGAGGGCGCCGGCCTTGATTAGCGATTCGAGAGATTTTTTGTTGAGATTTTTGTGGGGGACGCGCTCTAAAAAGTTAGCGATGGAGGTAAAGACGCCTCGCGCCTTGCGCTCGGCCACGATGCGGTCGGCGATCTCGACGCCGAGATTTTTGATCGTGTAGAGCCCAAAGCGGATTTTGTCTTTTTGGTCGCTGGTGCTTGGGTCAGTTTTAACGACGGTAAAGTCGCCAAAGCTTTCGTTGATGTCGGGCGGGAGGACGGGGATCTTCATTCGGCCACATTCAGCAATTACGGCCGCGACGGTTTCGGTATCGCCACTTTCCGCCGAGAGGACGGCCGTCATGTACTCGGCCGGGAAGTTGGCCTTCATGTAAGCGGTTTGGTAAGCCACGCGACCATAAGAGGCGGAGTGTGCTTTGTTAAAACCGTAAGCGGCAAATGGTTCGAGCCAGGCCCAAATTTCGGTCGCCTTCTCTTTGGACCAGCCAGATTTTTCGATACAACCTTTGATAAATTTTTCGCGCTGTTCGGCCATCAGTTCCGGAATTTTTTTACCCACCGCTTTGCGGAATTTATCCACTTCGCCCCAAGAGTAGCCGGCGAGATCGTGGGCCATAATCAACAGGTCGTCTTGGTAGACCAGCACGCCGTAAGTTTGTTCGAGAATGGGCTTGAGAGCGGGGTCGAGATATTTGATTAATTTGGGGTTGTGCTTGCGTTCGATGTAATCAGGAATAAATTGCATTGGTCCTGGTCGATAGAGCGCCACCATGGCGTTGATGTCGTGGATCGTGGTGGGGCGGAGTTCTTTGAGCCAGCGGGTCATGCCGGTGCCGTTGAGCTGGAACAAGCCTTCGGTCTCGCCTCGGGCTAGCATCGTGAAAGTTTTGGGGTCATTGAGCGGGATAGTTTCTAAGTCGATTTTTTGGCCGAGAGTTTTTTCGACCAGAGCGACGGCACTAGATAAGATAGCGAGGTTACGCAAGCCGAGGAAGTCGAATTTGGTAAGTCCGACGCCATCTTCACCCACCGAATACATGTCGTATTGAGTAATAATTTTGCCGCCCTTGGGATCGAATTGGAGTGGGACGTAATGATCAAGTGGTTCGGGGGCAATTACTACGCCCGCGGCGTGGACGGAAATGTGCCGCGGGCTACCCTCCACCTTTTTGGCTAGATCAATGATCTCTTTGGTGGCGGCATCTTTGGCATAGAGTTCGGCCAGCTCGGGAGTTAGCTCTAGCGCCCGGTCAATCGTCATCGGGAAGCCTTGGCTACCCATCGGGATTAGGCGAGAAATTTTATCACCGACGGAATAGGGATGACCCAGGGCGCGAGCAATGTCACGGACGGCGCCGCGAGCCATCATTGCGCCAAAGGTTCCGATCTGCGCCACTTTGTCGTCGCCATATTTTTGGCGGGCATAGGCAATAATCTCGTCGCGTCGGTTATCGGCAAAGTCCATATCGATATCGGGAGCAGAAGGGCGTTCGGGATTGAGAAAGCGCTCGAAGGGGATGCGGAATTCTAAGGGATTAACTTTAGTGATGTTGAGAGCGTAGGTGGTGATTGAGCCGGCTACCGAACCTCGAATGTTGTAGTAAATGCCGTGGTCAAAAGCGTGTTTGATCAGATCGTTAACGACTAAAAAGTAAGAGGCATAACCCTTCATGGCGATGACGGAAAGTTCGTGATTGAGCCGGGCCACCGCTTCTGGTTGATCAGCCAAGCCGCGTTGTTTAAGTCCCTCGGTGGCTAGCTGACGCAAGAGCGAGTCGGCCGTCTCGCCCTCGGGGATTGGGAATTGGGGAAAAACGAATTTGCCCAAAGTTAATTCAATATTGCAGCGCTCGGCGATAACTAGCGTGTTGGCTAGCGCCTCCGGGGTGTCGGCAAAATATTCGGCCGCCGTGGCCGGACTGATAAACGAAAAATCTTCTTCGCTATTGGAAAAGCGTTTAGTCTCGTCGAAGCGGTTGGTCTGAATGGCGATCAGGGTTTCTTGGGCGCGATTGTCTTCGGGCGAGATGTAGTGGGCGTCTTGAGTGGCGACCAGCGGGATGCCTAGTTTTTTGGAGAGCTTAATCGTCTCGGCCTTAAGCTCGCTCTGACGCTCGAGCTTGGGATGGTGCATGATCTCGAGGAAATAATTATCGGGACCAAAAATTTCGCGGTACTCTAGGGCGATCTTTTCTGCGCCGGGGTAGTCCTTGTTCCAAAGCGCCTTAGAAAATTCTGAGCCCATGCAACCCGAAAGACAAATAATCCCGTCGTGATGAGCGCGCAGTAAATCTTTGTCGATGCGCGGTTTGTAATAGTAGCCCTCGAGATTGGCGAGCGTGATCATTTTGATTAAATTGCGATAGCCGGTCAAATTTTCCGCTAGGAGCGTCAGGTGGTAGCGTCGCGCGTCGAGCGTTGGCTCTTTGTCGAAGCGGGTACGAGCGGCCACGTAGGCCTCAACGCCAATGATCGGCTTGACGCCGGCCTTCTGGCAGGCTTGGTAAAATTCGACGACGCCATACATACTGCCGTGGTCGGTGAGGGCGACGGCGGGCATGCCATATTCCTTAGCTTTTTTTACTAAGTCATCAATCCGCGAGAGGCCGTCGAGGAGGGAGTAATTGGAGTGATTGTGGAGGTGGACAAAGCTCATAAGTCCTTAAGAGTATACCAAGCGAGAGAGGTGTCGCCGAGGCCATTGACGCTTCTGGAGAGGTGGGGTATATTAAAACCAGAGGAGGTGCCGAATGGCAGCACAGTTGGAAGTCAGTAGTTTCAAAGGGCGTCGAGTCGTCGTTTTGATGGCAACGATAACGGCGCTGGTTCTCCTGTGCTTGGCGTTTCGGGCACAGGCGGCCTCTCTATTTTGGACATTTGTTGAGGCCTTGTTGTTGGGCCCGGCACAGTGAGACGTTCTGGTCATGTGGGGTGGCCAGGCTGAGGGGATTGGTCTTCGTGACCGATCCCTTTTTTGTTCGTGTTACGATTGGTTGGTGAAGCGATTTTCGCGATTTAAATATTTAGTTGGTGTCGACGAGGCCGGGCGAGGGCCGCTGGCCGGTCCGGTGGCGGTGGGAGCCGTGGTGATTAAGGCCGAGGATTATGCCCAGATCAAGCGATTTTTTGCGGGGGCAGGAGATTCTAAACAGTTGTCGCCCGAGCGACGCGACTATTGGTTCCGGCAATTATTGGTGGCTAAACGGGCTGGGTCGCTTGATTTTTGCGTTTCTTTTTCTGGTCAGACGGCGATCGATTGCTTGGGGATTGTGCCCGCCATTGCTCGCGCTTTGGCTCGTTCGCTCCAGCGTCTTTCGTCCCCGCCAGCAGAATCACTAATTCTTCTCGACGGCAGTTTGCGGGCCCCTAGCCAGTTTACTAATCAGCAAACCATCATTCGAGGTGACGAGAGTGAGCTCTTAATCGGCCTGGCTTCCATTGCCGCCAAGGTCTCGCGTGACCGTTTGATGATTCGGGCTGATCGACGGTGGCCTGGTTATGGTTTCGTTGATCATAAGGGTTATGGTAGTCAGTCTCATTACGCCGCCATTAGCCGGTTGGGACTTTGCCCTCTGCATCGCCGCTCCTTTCTTAAGAATATTGCCAAATAGTCCTTAGTTCGCTATACTGCCTGCCATGGTTGTACGAATGCGACATACCCGGGCTCATACTGGTAACCGTCGTTCCCACCACGCCTTGAAGGGGTTAACCCTCACCAAGTGCGCCAAGTGTGGAGCGGCTCATTTGCGTCATCGCGTGTGCGTGGCTTGCGGTACCTACCGCGGCCGCGTCGTGATTGACGTCGTGAAGCGGACCGAAAAAAGCCAAGCCAAGAGCAAGGCTCGAGCCAAGTAGTCTGTTCGTTCCCTGGCGACCGATCATTTCTAAATAATGGCCAATCGGCATTTATCCCGAAGTATTGCTTTGCAGTCACTCTTTGAGTGGGACTTCGCTGGCTACCCAGACCAGCGTTTACCACAAATTTTAGAGCGCGTGACGGCCGAGTTTGGTCCGGGTTTAGATGATGATCGTTTTGTTAGGACTCTCGTTTTGGGCATTGCGGAGCGTCGAGAAAAATTAGATTTAATTATTGAGAAGGCGGCTCCAGAATGGCCGATTCCCCAAATTGCGATTGTTGATCGCAATGTTTTGCGTTTGGGCTTGTTTGAGCTTTTGTTTGCCGACAAAAAGGAGGTGCCGGCCCGAGTAGCCATCAACGAGGCGATTGAGTTGGCCAAAAGTTTTGGTGGCGAAAATTCTGGACGCTTTGTTAACGGCGTTCTCGGGGCGGTTTATAAAGAGATGGGCGAGCCGGGCAAAGATGACGTACCCGCCAAAAAAAAGCGGCTTAAGGACGTGCCTTATGACGAGATGCCAGTCGAAAAGTTGGGTGGCGCCGTCGTCTATTGCCGAGAGGGTCAAGAGATTTTTCTGGCGTTAGAGCACGACATTTTTGGTTATTGGACTTTGCCGAAGGGGCACCTGGAGGATGGCGAAGAGGTGTCGAGTGGCGCCGAGCGTAAAGTCCGCGAAGAGTTGGGGATTGCGGTGGTGGTGGGCGAGCCGCTCGGGGCGAACGAGTATATCGCGTCCGATCCCGAGAAAGGCAAAATTCGTAAGCAGGTTAATTATTTTTTGGCCGCCGCCAAGGGCAAGGATCGGTTAAAGTTGGAGGAGGGTAAGGGGGGATTAGATGAGGTGCGCTGGTTTACCTTGGCCGAAATTCCCGATTTGCGAATGTATGATGATGTGGTACCCTTCATCACCAAGGCAATTAAAAAGTTGATTGCCGCTACCAAATAAGTGGATCCAGATTTTACGACATTTCAACAGCGAGTCGGCGTGACTTTTCGGGAAGCCACGCTTCTTAAGCAGGCCTTTGTCCACCGCTCTTATCTTAATGAGCATCCCGAAATTAAGTTGGATCACAACGAGCGACTAGAATTTTTGGGCGACGCGATTTTGGAACTAGTCGTGACGGAATATTTGTATAACAAATATCCTCGCAAGGCTGAGGGCGAGTTAACGGCGATCCGCGCCGCGCTGGTTAACGCCGACACGCTTGGTCAATTGGCTACGGAAATGGGTTTTAATGATTATTTATTATTGTCTCGCGGCGAGGCCAAAGATAATGGTCGGGCGCGACAAGTGATTTTGGCCAATACTTTTGAGGCGGTGGTGGGGGCGATCTATTTGGATCAGGGTTATGAGCCAGCCAAACGCTTTATTGCCAACTTTTTGTTTGCCAAGACGGACGAGATTGTGGCCAAGAATCTCTGGGTCGACGCCAAGAGCTATTTTCAGGAACGAGCGCAGGCCGATTATGACGCGACTCCTGTTTACCGAGTTTTGTCGGAAACCGGTCCCGATCACAACAAGGTTTTTACCGTTGCGGTGGCGGTGGGCGCCGAACAGATCGCCGTGGGCCATGGCCCGTCCAAGCAACGAGCCGAACAGGACGCGGCCCGCAATGGCTTAATTAAGCTGGGCTGGGATAATTCTCGACCCTAGTGTTACAATAAAACCTAATGAGACTCAAGCAACTTGAGCTTTCGGGCTTTAAGTCCTTCGGCAAAAAAACGCTGTTTACTTTCGACTCTCCGATCACCGCGATTGTCGGTCCGAACGGATCAGGTAAGTCTAACTGCGCCGAGGCTTTTCGGTGGGTGTTGGGGGAGCGCTCGATGAAGTCTTTGCGCGGGACTCGGGGGGAAGATTTGATTTTTAACGGCGCGGCGGCGGGCGCGCGCCTTAATCGGGCGGCGGTGGCCTTAACCTTTGATAATCATGATCGCAAATTTGCTATCGACTTTGATGAAGTGGTGGTGGGGCGCGAAGTTTATCGTGACGGCGCCAACGCCTATTTGATTAATGGTTCGCCAGTGCGCCATCGCGACATCGTGGAATTGTTGGCTAACGTCTCGCTCGGCTCCTCTGATCATTACATCGTGAGTCAGGGTGATGCTGACCGGATTTTGTCGGCTTCGGCACGAGAGCGACGCGGAATGATCGAGGATGCTTTGGGTCTGCGGTTGTATCAGTGGAAAATTGAGGAGAGCGAAAAAAAGTTGGAGAAGACCGAAGAAAATATTTCGCAAGTTGAATCGTTGCGTCGCGAGCTGGCGCCGCATTTAAAATTTTTAAAAAAGCAGGTGGAGAAGATTGAGGCCGCGTCGCGCTTGCGGAGCGAACTAAAGCAACTTTATTTTGTGTATCTCAATCAGGAGGCAGCTTATCTGGCGTCCGAAGCTGAGTCTTTGGCGGCGGCGCGGCGAGAGCCCGAGGAGGCGGTGAAGCAGATCAAGCATCGTTTGGCCAGTGCGGTGACTAGTCGGGAGTCCGCGGCGAGTGAGGCGGCCTCGGCGAAGTTAAAAGAAATTGAGACCGAAGCGCGTAATTTGGTGGGCGAAAAAGCGGAATTGGAACGGCGCTTGGGGCGGTTGGAGGGAATGATCGAAGTTAAGGAAAGTGTTCTGGTTCGTCGGAGTGAAGCGAGTGAGCGAGATTTTAGCGTGAGTGAAGTTAAAAATTTGGTTTCGCGGGTGGAGTTGGAATTGGGTTTGGCGGAAAAGATGAGCGACGTGCTTTCGGTGCGAGGCGTACTGCAGCGCATCCGTTCTTTGGTTTTGGGATTTTTGGCCCAGGGTCAAAGTGAGGCTAATTCGGCCGAGGGCCAGCAAGAGGTCGCTAATCTGAAGTTGGAGCGAGAGACGGTGTTGGCGCAATTGAGTGCGGCGGCCGAACGCGAAGCGGCCTTAGCGGCCGCGCGGTAGGCCGCCGCGGCGGTGTTGGCCCAGGAGGCCGCCGCGGCCCGCGAAGCGGAGCGCGAGACCTACGAGTTGCGAGCCCAACTGCGCGAGCTAGAGGCGTTATTGGCGGCTCTGGCTTTGCGAGAAGATCGCTGGCGCTTGGAGCAGGAAAGTTTTGAACGAGAAGTGGCCGAAGGCGCTGTTTTGGTAGATCACGAAATTAAACGTTATCGCGATTTTCGTTTGCCAGACTTTGCTTTGGGCGCGCGCGAGGAGCAAGAAGAACGTCGCCGCTCGCTGGAGCGTCTCAAGATCCGGCTTGAGGATATGGGCGTGGAATCTGGCGATGTGCTAAAAGAATTTACCGAGACGACAGAACGTGATCAATTTTTAGCCAAAGAGATTGCCGATTTGGAAGCCAGTCGATTGTCTTTGGAGCAGGTGATTAAGGAGTTGCGACAAAAAATCGAGCAGGAGTTTAACGCCGGCATCGCGAAAATCAATCACCATTTTCAAGAATTTTTTAAGGTGATGTTTGGCGGTGGTAGCGCGGAGTTAAATTTGGTTAAAGAAAAAACTCGGTCGCAAATGGTGTCGGAAGATGAGGAGCTTTCTGGTTTGATGGGTGGGGTTGGTCTGGCAACTGACGAGGAGGAGATTAAGTGGGGGATCGAAATTGCTGTTAACTTGCCGCGGAAAAAAATTCGCGCTTTGGAAATGCTCTCTGGTGGTGAGCGGGCTTTGACCTCGATTGCTCTGCTTTTTGCGATGAGCCAGGTTAATCCGCCACCCTTTTTAATTCTTGATGAGACGGATGCGGCGCTTGATGAATCAAATTCGCGCAAGTACGGCGAGATGGTTTCTAGTCTGGCTGAGCACTCCCAATTAATTTTGATTACCCACAACCGCGAGACGATGAGTCGGGCTGGCGTGCTCTATGGCGTGACGATGGGCTCGGACGGGATGTCTAAACTACTCTCGATCAAGTTTGACGAAGCCACTTCTTTTGCCAAGTAGGAATCTATTTGACTTTATATAATCATGTGTTAGTTTATCTGCCGGTGGCGAGTAAGGATGCTCGCCCACAGATAGCACCTTGATAAGCTGGAAGAAAGGAGCGCTGGATTAAACGGAGTAGTTGAGGGAGAGAGGACTCGACAGGCGCGGTGCCGGTTGAGTAGATTGCGGTCTTAGTTAAGAAAGGGCTTCATGATGAAGCGGTTCGGAATTGGTCTGATGATTTTGGCTTTGGGAAGTTCTGGTTTGTCGGCGGCGACGGTTTACGTGGACGCGGGCGCCAGTGGCGCTAACGACGGCAGTTCGTGGGCCAATGCCTACACCTCGCTTTCGGCGGCGATCACGGCCGCGACGGCTGGCGACGAGCTGTGGGTCAAGGCCGGGACGTACTATCCCGGGACGCTGCGGGCCGACAAGTTTACTGTTTCCAAGAACCTGACCATTTACGGCGGGTTCGCGGGGACGGAAACTTCGGCGTCCGAGCGCAGTCCATCGACCAATGTCACCACCCTAAGTGGCGACATTGGCACTCCAAACGACGCGAGCGATAATTCGTATAACGTCGTTTATCTGACAGCCGGCACGGTAACGATCGAGGGCTTCACTATCAAGGGTGCTCGATCGCAGACCAGCTCTGATGTTGGTGGTGGCTTGCGCGTCTCCGGCGCCTCGACGACGGCGATCATTCGCTACTGTAAGTTTGTGGACAATCAGGCTGGGCTGAACAATGGCAGCGGCGGTGGTGCGGCGGTTTCCGGTCCGGGGACGATTGTCGAAGAGTGTATCTTCGATCAAAATCGTGCCAATCGCGGGGCTGGGCTTGTGGTGGGGGTGAGCGGTACCTCTGGCAGTCCGCCGCTCATTAAAAACTGCTCCTTTCGCTACAACGAGACAAGCAGTAATGGCTTTGGTGGCGGCGCTTCGACGACGTTGTTTTCCGGATCAACGCTGTCGGCCGTCTTTAACGGTTGTTCGTTTTACAACAACGACGCCGGAAGCAGTAATCTCAACAGTAACGGCGGAGGACTGTCGCTCTCTACCCCGGCCAGCATCATCGGTTGTTCCTTCGACTCCAATGTGGCCGGTGCTCGTGGCGGCGCTGTTCACGCTTCTACGTATCCACTGACGGTGACTGGTTGTACCTTTAACAACAACCTGGCGCTGGGTGGCTATGGCGGGGCGATTAACTTCTCGAGCAGCAGTTATATTACGATCGATCGCTGCTATTTCCTCTTCAATTCTGCCTTTACCGGTTCGCCGTTTCCGGGCGCTGGTGGTGGATTGGCCTTGTCTTTGACCACGGGCACTTCACCAGATTCTACGGTTTCTAATTGCCTCTTTTGGGGCAACTGGTCGGATGACGGCGGTAACGCGGTTTGGACGTCGCAAGGCCTTCGGCTGAGCGGCAATACCTTCTATGAGCAGGACGGCGGCGGCAAGACGATTGGGTACGGGATTACAAACTCGTCTCGTGTCAAAGTCCAAAACTCGATTCTCTGGGGTAATTACGGCACCGGTGATCTCACGTCGGCTTCGTACCTGGACGTCGAGTACAGCGCTGTCGAAGGCGGTTGGAGCGGGACGGGGAATATCTCCAGCGATCCCTTGCTCGTGAGCGACTTCCCGGATTCGCTCAACTGGTGGCCAGACACTGGTTCGCCAGCCATCGGTGCCGGGAGTAACTCGCTTACTGTTGGCAGTTTGGATTTGGCCGGCAATAGCCGGACAGTCTCGACGGTCGACATGGGCGCGATCGAGGCCCAGTAAGTTTGATCTGTAGTTCTTTGGTTTCTTTTCGCCCCGCGAGCAACTGCTCGCGGGGTTTTCTATACAAAGACGAAGTCGAGAAGGCGCTCTTTAAGATCGGCGCGAGTTAGTTTAATGCGGACGGAGTCGCCGAGACGGAAGCGTCGACCAGTATTTTTGCCCACCATGGCATATTTTTTTTCATCAAAGAGATAGTAGTCGTCAGAGAGCTCGGTAAGACGTACCATTCCTTCGGCCAAGGTTTCTTGCTCTTGGACGTAGATGCCCCACTTGGCAAGACCGGAGATGACACCATCAAAAACGGTACCGATTTTGTCACTTAAAAATTCGATTTGTTTGTAGCGAATGGATTCGCGTTCGGCGTCTTGAGCTGCCAATTCGCGTTGAGAGGCGTGGATGGCGAGCGTGTCGACTTGGGCCAACATTTCTTTGCTCGGATTTTGGCCGCGAAGATAAAAGTCTAGCAAGCGATGGACCAAAACATCCGGATAGCGACGGATTGGCGAGGTAAAGTGGGTGTAGTGAGCAAAGGCCAAACCGTAGTGGCCAATGTTTTTCATCGCGTAGACAGCCTTGGCCATACTGCGCATGGTGGCTGTTTGGATCATCACTTCTTCCGGCGTACCCTCTACGTCGGCAAGGAGGGCGTTTAGGCTTTTGGCGGAAACGCCTTCGTCTTCGAGTTTTAGTTTATAACCCAGTGGCGCGATAAATTCCGCCAGTTGTTTGAGCTTTTCCCGATCGGGCAGATCGTGGATGCGATAGATAAAGCTCTTGGGATCGTCTTTAACGATTTTAGAAACGTATTCGGCGACCTTGCGGTTGGCTAGTAGCATAAAATCTTCCACCAGGAGATGCGAATCAGTTCGTTCTTTTTTGATCACGCCGAGGGGTTTGCCGGCGGGGTCGAGTTTAAATTTAATTTCCGTGGTCTCAAAGGCGATTGCTCCGGCGGCCATTTTTTCGGCGCGTAATTTGTAGGCTAGCTTATTTAGAGCGGTTAGTTCTTCGTGATATAAGCCACTTGGGTTATTGAGCGATTCCTGAGCTTCTTCGTAAGTAAAGCGTTTGTTGGAGTGGATAATTGTCCGACCGAACCACTGGTCGACGATTGCGCCGGCGTCGCTAAAGGTAAAGATGGCCGAGAAAGCGAGTTTGTCGGTGTTGGGATTAAGACTGCAGAGATCGTTGGAGAGGACTTCCGGCAACATTGGGATGGTTCGATCCACGAGATAAATAGAGGTGGCGCGTTTGATTGCTTCGTTATCAAGGGCGGTGCCCGGGCGGACGTAGTGAGCGACGTCGGCAATGTGGACGCCAACTTCGACGGTTCCATTATCTAGACGACGAAAGGAGAGAGCGTCATCAAAGTCTTTGGCGTCAAAAGGGTCGATGGTAAAGGTGAGGATCTCGCGACAGTCGCGGCGCGCCTCAGCTTCGGCGGCCAGATCCTCGGCCGCCGTTTTTTTGAGCGCCGCGGCCTCAGCTTCGACGGTAGCGGGGAAGCCGGGTCGAAAACCCTTTTCGTAGATAATCGCCTGCATCTCGGTGCCGTGTTGGCCCGGTTCGCCGATGACGAGGAGAACTTCGCCGATCGGATCTTTTTTGGGATCAGTCCAACTGGTAATCGCCGCCAGCACCTTGAGGCCGGGGGTGGCGCCCGCGAGCTTGTCGTTGGGAATGAGAATGTCCTTATAAACGCGCTTGTCGTCGGGGACTAAAAAATGGAAGCCGTTTTCTTGCTCAATCACGCCCACAAATTCCATTTTTTTGCGAGTGATAATTTCAACAATCTCTCCCGTGCGCAAGCCATCTGGTGTTTCGGGGTGGAGGAGCACCCGGACGGTATCACCGGGCAAGCCAGTGTTTAAGAAGTTGGGGTCAATTTCGACTGATTCGTTGGGATCGGCTTTCTCGCCGGCGGGCTTAAGTGGGGAAACGTAGCCGATGCCTTTCGTGGAAAGTTTAAGCGTACCTTCGAGCTGATTCATTTGGAGCGCAGTATAGCATGGGTTAGTCATAAAAAAAGCCCGGTAGCGCGTGATTGATACGACACTACCGAGCTTGACGGGGGATCGAAACAGATCGGGGTTTAGTTTACTGGTACGGCTGGCCGAGCAGTTCCGCCTGCTCGGACTCGATGACTTGGAGCGGGGTGGTCTTAACCGGGCGACCCAGTCGACCGATGGGGCGGATGACCGGGATCTCAAGAGTCGGGTCGAACAACCCACTCATTGAGATTTCGAAGCCGGGGTAACCAGGAACTCCTTCTCCTGGCTGGTTTTGGATCATAATGATCACCTTCCTTTCTGTTTCCAACTCTAGCACATTTGACCATTTTTCGCCAGTCTGATACTATCACTGGCACTATGTTAATGATCCGATTACAGCGAGTTGGCCGCAAAAATGACCCGTCTTTCCGCTTGGTAGTGACGGAAAAAGCCCGCGATTCTCAGAGCGGTGATTTTGTGGAAATTCTCGGTTCTTATAATGCTCGTCGAGGCGAGCCCGTAATTAATGTGGAGCGCGCTGCTTATTGGGTAGGGGTTGGCGCTCAACCTTCGGGCACGGCTCACAATCTTTTGGTCGACGCAGGGGTGATCAAGGGCAAGAAGGTCAACGTTTTACCTAAGCGCGTCGTTGCCGCTCCCGTAGTGGCCGAAGCCGCTGCTCCAGTGGAGACTCCTGCTAGTGCTTAAAAACCTGCTATACTAAGTGGGCGTGATCTTATCAAGATTAATTTCCTGTTAAGCATGTTTTCAGATCAACAGTTTCTTGAGTTTGTAATTAAGTCGATGGTCGACAATCCGACTGACGTTAAGGTGGAGCGCAAGGTAGACGAGATGGGCGTGCTTTTGACGCTTGATGTTAATCCGGTAGATATGGGCAAGATTATCGGACGCCAGGGCAATACGGCCAAGGCGGTTCGGACGCTTTTGCGGGTGGTGGGGATGAAGAATAATGCCCGAGTCAATCTTAAGATCAATGAGCCAGCCGGCGGGAGTCGGGTCTCGGGTCTGGGAGAGAGCGCTTCACGTTCGCTTGATGCGGTGATGGACGATATTAAGGCCTAGGTTGGTTTTTGAGTTAAGCCAATGACGACTTTCCACCTGATTACTGCTTTTCCGGAATCGCTCAGTTCTTATTTGGCGGAGTCGATTATTGGCCGAGCGCAAAAAGAGAAAAAGATTCGGATTAAATTTTATAATCCGCGCGATTTCGTGAAGGCCAAAAATGCTTCGGGCTATAAGCCGATTGATGATCGGCCTTATGGTGGTGGGCCGGGGATGGTCTTGGCGGCGTTGCCAATAATTAAGGCGGTGGCCAAAGCCGTTAAGCAGTCCAAAACTAAACCGAAAATTATTTTCTTCGCGCGGACGGGTAAGCAGTTTACTAACGAGTATGCCAGGACGGCGGTTAAGAAATCGGAGGATTTTATTTTAATTTGTGGTCGTTACGAGGGGATTGATGCTCGAGTGCGAAAAATCTTTAAAGCCGAAGAGTTGTCGATTGGGCCTTATATTTTGACGGGTGGCGAATTGCCAGCTTTGGTGGTGATTGACGCGATGGCCCGCCAGCTACCTGGGGTTTTGGGAAAATTTGCTTCGGTAGAAGAGGAACGGGTGGCTAGCTCTGAAGTTTATACTCGGCCGGAAGTTTTGGAATATAAAGGTAAAAAATATCGCGTGCCGGCGGTCTTGCTCTCTGGTCATCATCAGAAAATGGAGGAGTGGAAGCAGGGGAAAACTGGGCGTTGACAGTCGTTGGCTGATGGGTTAGACTAGCGGTCTACATGCAGGATTGAGTCATGATTGCTTTTGCATGGCTGTGAGGGTGGGAATCTTGCGAACTCGGGATCATTATTAATCAGGGCGTTCAAAACACCAGTAACGGGTGTTTCGGGGCCGGTTTTTTTAATATTTCACAAATGCAGCAAAAGCATTTTTCGAAGTACCGCGAAGCGCTCGCGGAACTTCCTAACTTGGTGGAGATCCAGCGTGACTCTTACCAATGGCTTCTGACCGAGGGCTTGGCCGACTTGTTTAAAGAATTTTCGCCGATTAAGGATTATTCGGAAAAGAAATTCGAACTCGAATTCGTGGGTTTCGAAATCTCTCAGCCAAAGTTTACTGAGCACTATGCTAAAGATAATCGCTTGTCTTATGACGCGCCACTTAAGGTTCGCGTTCGTTTAAAGAACAAGTTGACGGGGAGTGAGAAGGAGCAAGAAATTTTCTTGGCTGATTTTCCTCTGCAGACCGAGCACGGCACCTTCATCATTAACGGTAACGAGCGAGTGGTGGTATCACAGTTGGCCCGCTCGTTTGGCGCCTTCTTTACCGAGACGGAATTGCGCGGCCGACGTTACTTTGGCGCCAAGATTATGCCGGCGGTGGGAGCGTGGATCGAGATCGACACTGAGCCAGATGGCACGCTCTACGTGCGCATCGATCGCAAGCGCAAGTTCCCCGTTTCTTCTTTGATCCGCTTGTTTGCTGATTTGGAAGGCAAAAAGTTATCGGACGAAGAGTTAATTGCTCTCTTTGGCGAAGTGAAGAGCGAGGTTGATTATCTCAAGACTTCTTTTGCTAAGGATCACGCTAAGACGGCTGATGATTCTTATGTTGAGATTTACAAGCGCCTTCGCGACAGCGATTTGGCGACAGTGCCCAATGCCCGCGAATTTTTGACCGGGTTGTTTGCGCGTGAGCGTTACGATCTCTCGGTGGCCGGTCGGGTGCGTTTCAACAAGCGCTTTGGTAAACCCCTAACGCCGGAGGATCGCGGCCGTCGTGTGCTTAATCTCGACGATATTATTACGATCGTTAACCACATCATCGTTCTTAATAACACTAAGGACGCGGTGGCTGATGATATTGATCACTTGGGTTTGCGCCGCATCCGTTGCATCGGCGAGATGCTCCTCGGTAAGTTAAAGGTGGGTATGATGCAGATGCGCCGCAACATCCAAGATCGGATGTCGACGGTCGACTCGAGTACTTCATTGCCAATCCAGTTGATCAGTCCGCGACCGCTCCAGGCTCGGTTGAAAGAATTTTTCACCACCAACCAGTTGTCGCAGTTTATGAACCAGAAGAACGTTTTGTCGGAAGTGGAGCACATGCGCACGCTTAGCGCGCTCGGTCCGGGAGGTTTGTCGAAGAAGCGTTCGGGTTTGGAGGTTCGCGACGTTCACACTTCGCACTATGGTCGTGTTTGTCCGATCCATACCCCAGAAGGTCCCTCGATCGGTTTGATGTTGCACTTGTCGAAGTTTGCCCGGATCAACGAATTCGGAGTCATCGAGACGCCTTATCGCAAGGTTAAGGACGGAGTGATCTCTAGCGAGTTGGTTTATCTCAACGGTTTGGAAGAAGAGAATTACGTCATTGCTCACGGGGCAACGCCTTTTGATGAGCGCGGTCGGATCATGATCGAAAATGTGGACGTGCGCGTTCAGGGACGACCAACCACGGCGCCTCTTTCGAGTGTTAATTTGATTGACGTGGCGCCGACGCAGGCTTACTCGACGGCGACCTCGCTCATTCCTTTCTTGGAGCACGACGATGCCAACCGCGCGCTCATGGGTTCTAACATGCAAAAGCAGGCCATCCCTTGTATTTTGCCGGAAGCACCGCTCGTCGGTACTGGTTTGGAGGGTCGGGTGGCTCGCGATTCTGGCCGTTTGATTATTGCTCTCAATGCCGGAACGGTGGCCTCGGTTGATGGCCGCAAGATTATTGTCCGCGGCGAAAACAAAAAGGACGACGTCTACGAGCTCGTTAACTTTATGAAGACGAACGACAACACCGTCTTCCACCAGCGACCAGTCGTGACCGTAGGTACGGCGGTTAAGAAGGGTGATGTGTTGGCCGACACTTCGTCGAGCGTTGATGGTCAGTTGGCTTTGGGTCAGAACGCTTTAGTGGCTTTCATGTCGCTTGGCGGTGCTAACTACGAAGACGCGATTGTGATCTCTGAACGCTTGGTCCGTAACGCTAAGTTTACGAGTATTCATATCGAAGAATTCCCTTGCGTTGTTCGCGACACCAAGCTTGGGCCAGAAGTGACGACTCACGACATCCCAAATGTTGGCGAGGCTAAACTGAAAAATCTCGACGAGGATGGCATTGTGCGCATTGGCGCCGAAGTTGGTCCCGGAGACATTTTGGTAGGTAAGATTAGTCCAAAGGGTGAGACGGAATTGACGCCAGAGGAGCGCTTGCTCCGTTCGATCTTCGGCGAGAAGTCGCGCGACGTTAAAGATACCTCGCTCCGCATGCCTAACGGCAAGAAGGGTAAGGTCGTTGGCGTCAAAGTTTTCTCTCGCGAACGCGGCGATAAGTTGGAGAGCGGTATTACTAAGCGGATTCATATTGAAGTGGCCGAGTTGCGTAACATTTCCGTTGGTGACAAGTTGGCTGGCCGTCACGGTAACAAGGGTGTGATCTCGCGAGTTCTGCCAATTGAGGACATGCCTTACATGGCTGATGGTACGCCGATCGACATTGTACTGACGCCGCTTGGTGTGCCGTCTCGTATGAACTTGGGTCAGATTTTTGAAATGCATCTTGGTTTGGCGGCGGGCACTTTGGGCTACCAGGCGATTACGCCGCCGTTTGCTGGGGTGACGGAGGAGGAGATCCATGAGGAGCTGGCTAAGGCCGGTTTCCCCAAGACGGGCAAGGTGACGCTCTTTGATGGTCACAGTGGCGAATCATTTGACCAGCCGATCGCGGTCGGACAAATGTATATTCTCAAGCTTGATCACATGGTGGAAGACAAGATCCACATGCGTTCGATCGGACCTTACTCCTTGATTACCCAACAGCCGCTCGGTGGTAAAGCTCAGCGCGGTGGTCAACGTTTCGGCGAAATGGAAGTCTGGGCCTTGGAGGGTTACGGCGCCGCTTACTCTCTGCGCGAAATGTTGACGATTAAGTCGGACGACATCGTCGGCCGCTCCCAAGCTTTCGACTCGATTGTTAAGGGCGAAGAAATTCAGGCACCCAACGTTCCCGCCTCGTTTAATGTAATGTTGGCCGAGCTCCGTGGTCTGGCGCTTGATGTTGAGCTTAAAAAGATTTAATTCTTCCGACGTCTATGATTCAAACCAAAAAACAAGTAGCGCCGGCCGACTTTAATGCCATCAGTCTTAAGTTGGCCAGCCCGGATCGGATTCGCGAATGGTCTTACGGCGAGGTAACCAAGCCAGAGACGATTAACTATCGGACGGGTCGTTCGGAACGCGGTGGTCTGTTTGACGAGCGGATTTTCGGACCCGAAAAAGATTACGAATGTTACTGTGGTAAGTACCGCCGCATCCGTTATAAGGATATTGTTTGTGAGCGTTGTGGCGTGGAGGTCACGCACTCGATTGTTCGTCGCGAGCGCATGGGCCACATCGAGTTGGCTAGTCCGGTGGCGCACATCTGGTTTGTTCGCGGTGTGCCGTCGCGCGTGGGTCAGTTTTTGAACTTATCGATGGCCGATGTTGAGCGGGTAATTTATTTTGCCGGCTACATTGTGACGTCAGTTAATGAGCCCGAGAAGGAGCGGATTTTGCGCGAGATCGATCGTGAGTACAAGGAGCGACTTAAGACGCTACAAGACGAGCGGAGTCAGGAGGCCCTTAAGGAATCAATGGTTAGCGCCAAGCGCAATCTTGAGGCGTTGGGCGTCGGTAAAGTGCTCGACGAAGTGGCTTATCACCGCTTGTCTCTCAAGTACGGCTCAGTCTTTGAGGCCGAAATTGGTGCCGAAGCTCTCTATAAATTGTGTCGTTCAGCTGATCTCGATGCGATGATCGCCGAGCTGGAAGCAGATCTAACCAAGGCTTCGAGTCTGGAACGCACGCGATTGCAAAAGCGTTATAACTTAATCAAGTCAATGAGGCGCGCGGGCATCCGTCCCGAATGGATGTTCTTGAGCGTCATCCCAGTTATTCCGCCAGACTTGCGTCCGATGGTGGCGCTGGATGGTGGCCGTCACGCAACGAGCGACGTTAACGACTTGTATCGTCGAGTGATTAACCGCAACAATCGTTTGCGCAAGTTGATCGAGCTTAATGCTCCCGAAGTAATTTTGCGTAACGAAAAGCGCATTCTGCAAGAAGCTGTTGATGCCTTGATCGATAACTCAATTCGCCGCAGTGCTTCGTCTAATGCGATGAATCAGGCTCAGCGTCGTCCGCTCAAATCTTTGTCGGACAGTCTTAAGGGTAAGCAGGGACGTTTCCGTCAGAACTTGCTCGGTAAGCGCGTGGACTATTCGGGTCGCTCGGTGATTGTGGTTGGTCCTGATCTGGCTCTTGACCAGTGTGGTTTGCCCAAGCACATGGCGCTGGAACTTTTCCGTCCCTTTATCGTCGCTAAGATTTTGGAGAGCGAATCGGCGTTTAACATCCGTGGCGCTGGTCGCTTGATTGACGACAAGGTGCCTGAAGTTTGGGCGATTTTGGAAGAGGTGATTAAGAACAAATACGTCTTCCTTAACCGCGCGCCGACCCTCCACCGTTTGGGTATCCAAGCTTTCCGACCTCGTTTGATCGAAGGTAACGCGATTCAAGTTCATCCTTTGGTTTGTAGCGCCTTTAACGCCGACTTCGACGGCGACCAAATGGCCGTGCACATTCCTCTGTCTAGTGAGGCTCAAGCCGAGGCTCGTGAGTTGATCGCGGCCAACCGCAACATTCTCAAGCCAGGCAGTGGTACGCCGATTGTTAACCCTAAGCTCGATATCGTGCTCGGAAGTTTTTGGGTCACGAAGTATCGCGAGGGCGGCAAGGGCGAAGGCAACATCTTTGGTGGACCGGACGAAGCCGTGATTGCTTACAACTTTGGTGAGTTGGACATTCGCGCCAAGATTAAGGTGGTAGCCACGGCGGGCGAAAAGTTTGGCGATCAGGCCGGCACGCTTATTGAAACTTCAGTTGGCCGAATTCTCTTTAACGAGAATTTGCCAGTCGATTTCCCGTTCGTTAACAAGGAGATAACGATTAAGGAAACCAATGCTATTTTGGAGCGATTAATTGCTCGCTACGGGACGGCACAAGTGGCTCAGATTCTCGACCGGATCAAAAACTTTGGCTTTAAGTATGCCACGCGCTCGGGGGTGACCTGGGGTATTGATGATGTGATGGTTCCCGAGATTAAGGGTGCGATGGTGGCCGAAGCTCGTCAGAACGCTGTCCAGATCGAAGAGCGTTATCAGGATGGTCTGCTCTCTAAGGACGAACGTTATCAAATGCTCATTTCGCTCTGGAATGGCACCGTGGGTAAGGTAGAAAAAATTCTGTTGGATCAGTTGGATCGCGAAGGCTCAGTTTCTCACATGTTGGTTTCGGGTGCTCGTGGTTCGGCCCGTCAAGTTGGCCAGATGGCTGGTATGAAAGGTTTGATTCTTAACCAGTCCGGACGCACGATCGAGTTTCCGATTATTCCGTCCTACAAAGAAGGTTTGTCGCCGCTTGAGTACTTCATTACCACTCACGGTTCGCGCAAGACGCTAACCGACACCGCGCTTAACACCGCCAAGGCCGGTTACCTCACTCGTCGTTTGGTGTATGTGGCCGAAGACGTAGTAATTACTAAGGAGGATTGTGGTGATCGCGAGGGCAAGCGGGTCTCGGTGGACGCGGCGGCTGGCTTTGATCGAGGCATTTCTCGTTTAATCCGCGGTCGAGTCTTGGCCAAGGATATTAAGACGGCTGATGGCAGCGTTCTTTTGCCTA
>CAYUHC010000006.1:0-16431 GCA_964444555.1 uncultured Candidatus Saccharibacteria bacterium
TATTTTAAATAGTAAGCATGCTCCCAAACGTCAATGCCCAAGAGTGGCTTCTTACCTTCGCTCCAAGGCGTATCTTGGTTGGCGGTGGTCGTAATTTGTAAACTATTTTCACTGCCCAAAACCAACCAAGCCCAACCCGAACCAAATCGCCCCAAAGCTGCCTCCTTAAACGCCGCCTTAAATTGTTCTATCCCGCCAAAGGCCTGATCCAGTCGCGTGATTGTCTCTTCGCGAGGCGTACTACCGGGCAACCCGATCATCTCCCACCAGAGAGAATGATTAAAATGTCCACCACCATGATTACGCACCGCCGAACGAATGGCTTCGGGTACAGCATCTAAATTAGCCACCAAATCCGCCACTGGCAATTTAGCCAAATCCGGATAAGGCTCCAACGCCGCGTTAAGTTTATCAACGTAAGTTTGGTGGTGCTTGGTGTGATGCAAACGCATCGTGGCCTCATCGAAAAATGGCTCCAAATCTCCGTACTTATAAGGCAGGGAAGGAATCTCGTGCATAAGCCTGGGGTTGATATTTTCTTAAGCGACCAATGACCGCGGCCAACTGGCGAGAGACTGCTCGCAACTGTCGAGCCGTGGTAGTGCGATCGAGCGAAAAACGAATAGCGGTTTTGGCAACCTCGCTCGAGCGCCCGAGAGCCATTATAGCATACGACTCTTCGGCGGTACGGATGGCGCAGGCACTGCCCGTGGAAGCGGCCACTCCTCGCGCGTCCAACTCAAGCACAAGCTGTTCGGCCAGCACTCCTTCGACTAAAAAATTTAAAATGTGCGGCACGCGTGGCGCCGTGGCGGCAACTAATTCCACGCCAGGTAGAGACGTCACTTCGCGCGCAAAAATTGGGCCCAGTTTTTCTAGCCGCGCCGCCTCGCCGGCGCGGCTCGCGCGCGCTAATTCTAGCGCGCGCGCCAAACCCACCGCTAAAGCCACTGGCTCCGTCCCGGACCGACGTCCCAGCTCCTGGCCGCCGCCCAACTGCTCCGCCACGACCGGCACGCCACGGCGGACGTAAAGCAAACCAATTCCCCGCGGACCGTAAAATTTACCGGCCCCCAGAGTCATTAGATCCACGCCCAACCGTGCCACCGACAAATCCAAATGCCGCGCGGCCTGACTAGCATCCAGATGAACGTACGGCGTCATAACGCCATGCTTAGCTCGATGATCGCGCACCAACTTCATCACTTCCCGCACTGGCTGGATCACGCCAAATTCATGATGAGCGTAAATTAGAGAAATTAATTTAGTCGACGGACGTAACGCCCGCGCCAATTCCGCCAAATCAATCAAACCGTTTTGATCGACCCCAAGACAAACCACCTCCGTGCCCCGAGCGGCTAATTCTTGAGCTGAAAGCTTAACCGAAGCGTGCTCAATCGTCGTCGTGATGATTGGACCGTCGCCGCCAACGCCACGCAAAGCTAGATTATTTGACTCCGTCCCGCCACTGGTAAAAATAATCTCTTCGGGCTGGGCATCGAGGCAGGCGGCGACGGTGGCGCGAGCGCTCGCGAGCGCTCGCGCGGCAACCACCCCCTCCTCATGCAAGCTAGCTGGGTTACCCACCAACGCTCCCGCTCGCCACATCGCGCGAGCCACTCGTCGATCCACGGGCGTTGCCGCCGCCGTATCGAGATAGATTCGTCTCATCTCCGCATTCTACTGATTGAACGCGAACTTTGCAAAGATGGCTTTGATACGCTATAATTCCGGTCACTATGCCAGCGCTCGATCCCATCACTTTGGTTATTATTGGCCTCGGATTAGTCATCCTTTTTTTGGCTGGTTGGGTGGCCTGGCTAGAACGGAAACTAGCTCGTTTTATGAGTGGCCGAAGCGCCGCGAGTCTGGAAGACACCTTGATCTCGATTTTAAAGCGAATCGACAACACCGACACCATCAACGAGGAAATTAAAAAACATTTAATTTCGGTCGAGGGTCGCTTGCGCAAAAGCATCCAACACGTCAAAACGATCCGCTTTAACCCCTTCCAGGGCGCTGGTCAAGGCGGCAACCACAGCTTTGCGACCGCCTTTCTAAACGAAGAGGGTTCGGGGGCGGTTATTACCGGACTGTACACTCGCGATCGCGTGAGCGTCTACGCCAAACCAATTGCCAGCGGTCAGTCCGATTTCGAACTTACTACCGAAGAACGCGAAGCTCTCGGTCGTTAATTTTTTTATGATAAAAAATCCCCCACCTTCTATCGCTAACGTCCGGCCGCCAATCGTCGCGGTGATGGGTCACATTGACCACGGCAAATCAACCCTGCTCGACTTTATCCGTCAGTCTAACGTCGTCGCCTCCGAAGCTGGTGGCATTACCCAAAGCATTTCGGCTTACGAAGTTGTGCGCGAAAAAAATGGTCAGCCCCACACCATCACCTTTATCGACACGCCCGGGCACGCCGCCTTCCAGACCATGCGCGAGCGCGGCGCGCAAATTGCCGACATCGCCATCTTGGTCGTCTCGGCCGAAGAAGGTGTTAAGCCCCAAACCCTGGAAGCTCTCACCGCCATTACCGAAGCTGGTTTGCCCTACATCGTCGCCATCAACAAAATTGATCGACCCAACGCGAGTCCCGAACGCACCAAACAATCGCTAGCCGAAAATAATATTTTGATCGAAGAATACGGCGGCACCATCCCAGCGGCCGCCATCTCGGCCAAAACCGGCGCCGGCATCGACGAACTTCTCGACCTCGTCCTCTTAGTCGCGGAAATCAGTGAACTAAAAACGGATCCGAGCGCCGCGGGCAGTGGCTACATTTTGGAAACCAATCGCGACCCCCGCCAGGGCGTTACCGCGACGTTAATTATTAAAAACGGCACCGTCCGCGTGGGAGACTTTCTGATCATCAATCAACTAGTAGCCAAAATTAAACGGCTCAACAACTTTATGGGCCAAGCAGTGGACAGTCTGGTGGCCTCAGCGCCAGCGCAAGTTTTGGGTCTACCAGAACTGCCACCAGTCGGCGCCAACTTTGCCACCGCCACCGCCAAGTCAGCGGCCGAAGCGCTAGCCAAAAAACCCGAGGCGGCGGCTCCCACCCACCCGACTCGACCACTCACCACCACCGACGACCCGCTTAAGGCCATCATCCCCGTCCTGATCAAAGCCGACGTCGCCGGCGCCGTCGAAGCCGTGAGTCGCGAAGTTAAAAATCAAGCCACCCCAAACGTCGCCATCGCCGTAATTGGCAGTGGGGTGGGGCAGATTACCGAAAACGACATCAAACTAGCGAGCGGTTCCAATCGGAGTCTCGTTTTGGGCTTTAACGTCAGCATCCAGCCAAGCGCTCTAGAATTGGCCGAGATCAATGGCATCACCGTCAAAACCTTCGACATCATTTACAAACTTTCTGAATGGTTGGCGCTCGAAGTAGCCAACCGCACTCCGCGCGTCACCGCCGAAGAAGTGACGGGCCAGGCCAAAATCTTAAAATTCTTTAGCGCGGCACGGACTAAGCAGGTGATCGGTGGCTCAGTAACCAGTGGCACCATTGGACTCGGACGCGCCGTAAAAATTATGCGACGCGAAACCGAAATCGGCCGCGGCAAAATCGTGGAGCTCCAACAACTCAAAACCGCGGTCAAAGAAGTTAGCGAAGGCAATCAGTTCGGCGCCATGATTGACGCCAAGGTCACCATCGCTCCGGGCGATCTCATCCAAGTGGTAGAAATGGTCACGAAATAATTTATGCTTGATCGTCGCGCTAAATTAACCAGTGCCCTCCACGAGCTCGCCGCCGAATATTTTAATCGCGAGACTAATCGTCAATCGCTAATCACCGTTACCAGCGTCACGTTAAAAGACGAGGGACGAACAGCGATCATTGCCATCTCCGTTTTGCCCGACGACAAAGCGACCGCGGCCCTCGACTTTGCTCACCGACAACTTTCGGGCTTGCGCGGCTACATGATGGAAAACTTGCGGGCTCGGCACATCCCCTGGCTCGAGGTTGTGCTCTCTGGTCAAAAACAGTAATAATAGAAGATGGCCTGGTAGCCAAGTGGTAAGGCAAGGGTCTGCAAAACCCTTATGCGCGGGTTCAATTCCCGCCCAGGCCTCCGGGAGCGAGGCTGAAGAAGGACCTTAAAGATAATCCAAATAAAATTGCCCGGGTGGCGGAATTGGCAGACGCAATCGACTTAAGATCGATCGCCGCAAGGCGTGTGGGTTCGACCCCCACCCCGGGCACCGTTTCGGAAAAAGTTTTTCTGTGGTATAAAAAACGTGCGCCTCGTTAGCTCAGTTGGTAGAGCAGTCGCCTCTTAAGCGAACGGTCGGGGGTTCGAATCCCTCACGGGGCACCGGGCTAAAAATGAGGGCGGGTGGCGAAATTGGCAGACGCGCTAGCCTTAGGAGCTAGTGGAGCAATCCGTGGAGGTTCAAGTCCTCTCCCGCCCACCGGAAAATAAGCAAAAGAAAAAGGCGCGCGAGTCCAAAAAGGATCGCGCGCCACTTGTGCCAACCCCGCGGCGCTTGGGGGTTGGTTACTTACCGCCGCAAGGCGGCCCGGAGAATCGAACGCTGGACGATGGAGGAGGTTTCGGTCCCTCGCCAATGAGATAGAGGAACATCTTTTCCTCAACCCACACGGTCGAGTCCTCGTCCTTGCCCTCCGGAAGCTCTTGCTTCCGCGACTCCCACTCACCCCGCGCGTGCACACAGCGCACGAGCAGTTGAGTGGAATCCGGCGCTCGATCGATCGCCTCAAGCACGTCGCCGGCGTAGCAGATGCCGCGGCGGCCAGAACGCGCCGTCACGACAAAGTTCTTAACGAGCGTGCCGCAAGGCAGCTGCTCGCTACGAACTCTGGTGCCCGTAGACCACAGATTCTCCGTCTTAGGCGACGGAGCGACCGTCTCGGGAGACAGTGGGGCCGGCGGCGGAAGAGCCGGAGCACTGGCCACCTCCTTGACCGACTCAGGCCGCTTGAGCGCGATCCGCTCGTCAATCTTGTTGACGAGCTTCCGCTCCGCCGCCTCGCTAGCGAAGACTCGATCGGAGTCTTCGCTGAAGATCTTGGCCGCGGCCCTCTCGGCCGCTGCCGAGATCCCCATGATCCGCTCCCGGACCGGCGGAATAAAGACCGCCACGGCCGCAAGAAGAATCAGGGCGTAAAACACCACCTGAACGGCCGGCCGCTGAACGAAAACTACCACTCGGTTCCACATATCCGAATCTCCTATCTAGAATTTAAAGATCACCAGAACACCGCACTACCCTACATAAATATATAATTTTTGTCAATAGCGCTCGGCAACACCCCCATATTGACAGATTATTAAAAATAAGTATTATTAAGGCCAGCGTAGGTGTTTCAAAACCGAATACTCATTAAGGAGAATACTCATGGCATCTGGCAATGAGCCGCTAATTGCCCTGGCAATTATTGCCGTAGTTGGAGCGATTGTGTTACTGGCTAAAGCTGGCATCATCATCACCTTCCTCCCAACCTCTCAAATCGCCGCCATTGTGGCCGGCGAAAGTCTGGAGAGGATCATCCTCAGTTCACCGGACTTCGTTTACGCCCCAAACGAGGACACAATCTATAGCGTAACCGAGGCCCGCGCAAAAGAAGCGGCCGAGGCAAATAATGGTGGGGTCGTGTCCCGCTTTAATTGGCCCACCTGGTACGAGAGACTGGGAATCTTCGTCGTAGGGATCCCTCTCTATCATCGAGTCCTTTCCTACCCCTTTTCTTGGCCCAAGATGGATCAACCCAAGAAAAAAATGGGTGAGGCCCTCGATGGCGAAGAAGATGGTGGTAATACCGAGCAACTCCAAATCATTCAACGGAGTGAACCGGTCTCAACCTTGATGCTCCGCTACGCTTACCCCATCAAAGTTGGTGGGATTGAGCTCCAAGGAAACATTACCGTATCGATCGTAGCCTTAGTGACCCTGTTTACCAAACATCCCCGGAGAACACTGTTTGGCATCCCTCCGACCGGTAACTGGATCAACAAGGCCCTAGCCGCAACCAGGGGTCGAATCAGAGACTTCGGCGCCCAACAAGACTTTGACGATTTGCGGAAACAACAACACGGAAAACCGGGTTCTAGGTTCGAGAAAGCTCTCAAACTGATAAACTCCGAACTTCTGGCGGAAGCGGGAGTGGAAATTGAAAGCGTCGATTTCCAGGCCCTAGCAATCGACGATCCGGAAATCGAAAAAGCCTTCCAAGCTCAGGCTTTGGCCCGGGAAAAAGGCGCCGCAGGTCTCATTGCTGCCGGAAAAGAAGCCGAGGCCAGGGAAAGGCTCGCTGCCGCCCGCCAAAAAGAACTCGAGGCGGAAGCAGCCGGCTTGGAACAGCTAGTCGCTGGTCGTAGTAAAGAGGAGCTCGACGCACTGGCCAAAATCAGTGTATCGGAAAATCAAAAAGAGTGGCCAGTACAGACCTTTATGACCAACGGAGGAACGGTGCCTCAAGTGGTCGTACCCACCAACAAACAAACCACCGAATAAATCTCGGCCCAACCCCAAAAGGTTGGGCCTTTCTCTTTGTATTGACAAAACATAATATAAAGGTTACTATTTAAGGCGGAAGTTAGCTTTGTCCTTCACAATTCACGAACGCAAAACAAAAGGAGAATAGGCATGAAAACCCTAAGGAATACCGCAGTTGGGGCAATGATCATTGCCCTCCTAACCTTCTTAATCCCCCCGCAATGGGGGCGGGTGGGAGGATGGCTCCTGGTGGCCATCTTCCTGTTGTGTGTGGCAGGAGCAGCAATTAAGCTGCTCCTGCGCCACCAGGCGCGGATTACCAGCATCTGTACCAGCCTCGGCAAGCTGGTGCCTAAGATGCCCAGCTTCAAATGGACAGGAACGCCGATGGGGGTGATCCGCTATGCAGCGATCATACCACTGGTGGTCATGGCCATCGTCGTGCTAGCCAACTGGCCGCTCGAACTCGGTCGCGCGCAGGACATCCCCTGGTGGGTCCTGCCTGCCGCCTGGCTAGCACTGGTGGTGCTGGCTGTCTACTTCCTCGTCCCCAATGAAGGGGGCAAGGGGGTGAAAATTCGGGCCAAGGTGACCCAGTGGTGCGCGGTGGTGATCATCGCCGCCACAATCCACGCGTGGTGGGAGCGCCCACGTCCGTGGCTCCCCAGCCACTTCACTCAGATTCCCCGCCCCATCATGACAGCGGCGGAGAATCGTATCGACGAACTCCAGAACAACCAGCCCACAAAAGGAGGGTGGCGCATAGTTCTGGGAAACAGTCGACCGATACCCGAGCACAAAAACAAAGTGCCGACTGGAAGGTTTATTGAAAGACAAACCCTCCAGTTCGAGATGGAGGACTTCTCCTCAGCGCTTAAAGAGGAATCCTTCGTCTGTGGTTGCGGCGTCGGCCAAATGGAGCTGCGGCTCCGAAGGGTCAAAAGCGGCCACTTAACGGGGACACTGGCAAATCTAAAAGTAGACGGGGAATTCCCAATCACGATCGAATTCGTCCCCTCCCTTGGCAAGTGGCAGGGTTGGTGGTACGACACAGACAACAAGCGGGGATCGGTAGAAATATTCTACCTTCCTTAGCACACCTCCTTCTCACACTAAGGCCGTCGCTTTCGCGACGGCCTTTTTCCTATCCGAAATAAACCTTTAACACTGCGCTCCGATCGTCGAACAAATCAAGTTAATCAACCCAAAGGCAGAAACCATAATCGCCAAACCGATCACTCCCCAAATAATATGTTGAGTGCCCTTCTCTACCTGAGCGGGCTGATTAATCCCCCGCAACATCTCAAACAAGCCATATAAGAACACTAGCACTGCCGCCGCCAAACCAAGTAAGATCAAAGGATTGATAATGCTGGTCTGGATTTGATTGAGCAGAGGGAAAGTCTCAGCGGCGTAAGCAATCATCGGAAACTATTGATTACTGGTACCGTCCTTAAAGTTAATCGTTGGGACGTCAGGCAAGTTGGGGATCGTTTTCTTAAGATCTAAAGTATCGGTAAGAACGTTGACCAATCCCCACACCGCCGTCATAACAAAGAGGATAATAATACCGTAGATCATCTGATGCCGGGCCTCCTTCTGGGCATCTCCATCTCCAGTCTTACGAATATAAGCAAGCAAGCCCCACAAGAAATAAATTACCCCCAAACCAATAATAAAGGGAATAATATATTTGTTACCAATGGCGATAATCTCCTCGAAAGCACCTCCAATGCTACGGAAAGCGCTTTGAGCGAAAGTTGCCAGCGGCAAAAAGGCAGCCAAACCCAACACTAAGCCTTTAATTTTCTGAACCATAAAATAAACTTAACTTAATAATCTTTATAATACTATACAGTATACCACAGCTCCACTAGTTAGACAGGAGAAGTTGGGGAGGTTTCGGTGTTTTAGTATCCAGAGGGAAGGTGTCTACCAAGAGATTGACCAATCCCCACACCGAGACCATCACCGCTAAAATAATTATTCCCCAAGTCATTGTCCCTGTCGCCTTTTTGCGCGTAGCTGGATCACCACCAGAATTGATGTACTGGAACAAACCCCACAAAAAATAGATCAGGGCGCCAGCCACAATCAAATTTCTGATCGGACCACCAATATTGATAATCACGTAGTTAACCATCCCCGCGAAGGTGGAGGTGTCGTTGGCGGCCGCAACATCCGGCGACCACGGCCCGCTAACTCCACCCGGGCCAGTCACTTGTGCCAAAGTCACAAGAGGCAAGACCAACACCAAAGCCAATAACCATTTGTAACGCATAATTTAAACGCTTAAATTACTAATCGTCCCCTGGATTGCCGCCGCAATCACCGCCGCGCCCAAGACCAAAGCCGCGCCAACCATACTATAAAGAAAGGCATCATGAGCTCGACGGATCTTGGCCTGATCGCCGCGCGCCGTAACATACATAAAACCAGCCCACATAATAAACAGCACCACGATCGGCAGGCCAATCATGGCGGCTAATTTGAGGATGTAAGAAATCAATTGAGGAATACTGTCGATGCCAGACTTTAAGTAATTCTGAAGGATGCCGCCCGTGTCAGCGGGAACTTCAATTGGCGCATTGACGCCACCTGGGCCATTACCACTTGGGGGCAAATTAACGCCCCCAGGACCCGGAGACTGGGCATAAGCCAAATCAATAAAAATTTTGAGTAGCCAACTTTTCATAATAGTTTTCTAACTGTGCTGGGGTCGGCAATAAATCTAATAATCGTTGCTACTATTATATAAGACCCTAGCACAACCACCAAACCAATCACCGAGGCCAAAAGATATTTTTTGGCCGACTCGCGCTTGCCAGGATTAGTCGAATAGACCAGATACATCCCGCCAGAAACCATGATCATAAGAGTTGCCAGCGGTAGGGCCAAGCGGACCAACCAAGCGTAAATATTTCCCAAGAGCTTTAAAAATTTGTCCCAATTGCAATCTTCTAGGCCCTCACATGGCACCAAGCCCGAGGTTTGGGTTTGAGCCCACACTACCCCCGCGCCAGCCAACAACAAAAGCACCGCCGCCAAGAGATGAACAAAAAATTTTCGTCGCCAAATCATAAGTTAAAAATTATCGGACTAAGACTTGCAATTCGAGCTGGGCGCGATTGACGGCCGAGCCCACTTCCTCGCGGCCACTAGTATACGTCTCGACCAGTCGCTGGAAGATGGTCGGCGAAGCCGCTGGATCAGGATCCAGCCAAGCGCGAGCGATAATCGCCGACTCATAAGCGACGCTCGCCACCGGATCTGGTGGATCCACCCGCACCAGATCAACGGCCGCCGGCGGCAAACCTGAAGCTTGGGCCAAAGGACCAGCAAAAGCTTCCGCCGAGAGATAGTAAGCCACGGTGGCGGCAGTATTTAGATTGGCAGAATTTTTAACTAATGAGACGCCGGTTAATTGAGCAATCGTCGCGTCACCAGCAGCACCTAGTTGCGGAACTGGCGCGGCGCCAATCGATAGCTGAGGATTTTGGCGGCGCAAAGTATTGTATTCGCTGGCATAACCAAGATATAAACCAAGCGTGCCGCGCACAAAAGCCTGGCGCGCGTCGATCTGAGCCGCGTTCCAGGTGTAAAGGGAATTAGCAGGATCAATAAAGCGAACAAAAAAGTTAAGCGCTTCCACGGCCGGACTTTGCGCGTAACCGCGGGTATCTTGAAGCACAATCTTTGCGCCCTCATTACCAAATTCGAAAATCGGGTTACCAGCCTGCAAGGTCAGCATCGCGTAGATATCGCGCGCGTTGGTGTTGTTGTTAAAAGTGCCCATCGCGATCGCCGATTGCGTCAAACTCCCCCGATCATCAACTTTGGTTAGCGCCTTAACCGTCTCTTGGATTTGCGACCAAGCGCGCGGTGGCGCCACCAAGCGTGCCGTGGTCAACAAATCTTGATTGTAATAGAGAACAAGAGGGTCAACGGTTAGCGGCAACCCCAAAATTCCTTGGGGGAAGAGATAGACGCTCGCCGAGCGAACAAAATTTTCTCGGAAATTGCGCACGGCCAATTGCTCGTAAGGAATCGCGGCTAGCTTGTCTCGGTGCTTAAGTAAATACGAATGCGGCCAGATGACCAAATCGGGACCCCGACCAGCGGCAAGAGCATTAACAAATTCATTTTCGATCCGACGCGGATCAACGTAATTGTAATTGACCGTAAACTCCGACTCGTGGGCATCCTGGAAGTCAGAAAAGAACTGATTCATTGTCTCCGCTGGGATGGTGCCCCAGATCGTCACTTGACCACCCGAACCTCCTTCTGGCGCTCGAAAACCGGGAATAATACCGGCGAAAACCAAGACGCCCACAAACACCACAAAGACAAAGCCGAGGAGCAGGATGATCTGGAAAGTACTAAGATTATTCATAAAATTATTTTACAAAAATCCGGCCATAATGATGCGCGCCAGCGGCAAACTCTCTCTCGGGGCGAAGACCGGCTTGAATCGCGATGTCGTTTAGCGCAGTTGGCTGGACGACGCTCTCGGGCGCCGGCCCCAAACCGGCAAACGAATCGCTCCACTCGATTACCGCCACCCGACCGCCTGGACGGACGATCCGTCGAGCTTCTAACAACATCGAGTATCGCGCCTCGGACTGGAACAACACATTAGCCAGTAAAACCAAATCCACCGCGTCCTCTTTAAGCGTTGAGCCGCCACGCTTTTCGAGATCGCCCCAAATGATCTCTAAATTTAAAACACCTTGGCGCTTAGCTTCTGACTGCAAGCGGTCAAGCAAATTTTTGTTTACGTCAATCGCGTAAACTTTACCGTGAGCGCCAACTCGCTTACCCAAAGCTAAAGTGTGGTCACCGGTACCGGCGCCAAAATCAGCTACCCGCATCCCCTCAGTTAAACCGAGAGCAGCCACATTCTGAACAGGGTCAGAAAACATTCTTCTATTGTATTACAAGAAAGTAAGCGAAGCGAGAGAGTCACCTGTGCGCAACTTCATAATCCGGACACCTTGCGTCTGTCGGCCCAGCGAAGGGATCTCGTCCAACTTGGTACGAATGACTTGGCCCATTTTGGAAACGGCAATAATCTCCGACTCATCTTCGTAAATAATTTTGCTATCAATCACCGCTCCGGTCTTGCTGGTAACCTTGGCCGTCTTGATGCCCGAGCCGCCGCGCTTTTGCGTCTTATACTCTGGAAGTTTAGTTTTTTTGCCATAGCCATGCTCCGTCATAATCAAAAATTGAGCGGTCTTATCGATCGGCCGGATCACACTCGCGCCCACGATGTGGTCGCTCGCGCCCAACTTCATCGCCCGCACGCCGCCCGCCGTGCGACCCATCTCGCGAATGTCGCCTTCTTTAAACCGAATCGACTGACCGGCACGTGACGCGACGATTACTTCGTCGCCCTTCTCCACCAACAGCGCCGAATGGAGAGCATCGCCGGCATCCAATCGAATAGCAATAATGCCACTGCGCCGGACATCCTCAAAACTCTTGATGCCCATTTTTTTCGCCGTGCCCCGACGCGTAACCAACATTAATGACGCCTGCTTACCCTTATCCTCCTTGGGTCGAGCCAACACCGAATTGATTTTCTCATCCTCCGAGAGTGGCAAAAAGTTCATAATCGACTTACCGCGAGTCGCCCGCTTGCCCTCGGGAATATCGTACATCTTAATCTGATAGGCCTTGCCCTTGTTAGTAAAGAACAACAAATCAGAGTGAGTATTGGCCGTCAAAAACATGGTCACAAAATCCTCTTCCTTCACATCCAAATCAATGACGCCAACTCCCCCGCGACGCTGAGCGCGATACTCGATCGGATCCGTGCGCTTGATGTAGCCACCGGCCGTAATCACCAAAACGTTTTCTTTTTCCGGAATTAAATCTTCGGTGCTAATTTCTTTAACGCCGCCCTTAACAATCTTCGTGCGACGCGCCACGGCATATTTGGATTTAACTTCCACAAATTCGTTCTTAATGACGGCCATCATCTTCTTAACGTCCGCCAGCAAAGACTTGAGCTCCTTAATCAGAGCGCGCTTCTCGTCCAACTCATCAATAATTTTTTTGATTTCGAGACCGGCCAATTTCTGCAAGCGCATTTCCAAAATGGCGGTCGCTTGGCGATCAGTGAAATCAAACTTCTTCATCAAATTAGCGTGAGCCTCCGGACCGTCAGCCGACTTACGGATTGTCGCGATAATCGCGTCGATAATATCAACCGCTTTTTTAAGACCCTCCAAAATGTGTTCGCGCTCTTCGGCCCGCGCCAAATCAAACTTGGTGCGGCGCGTCACCACCTCACGACGATAATCAATAAACTCTTCGATTACCCCCTTCAGCGACAAAAGTTTTGGTACGCCATCAACAATCGCCAACATGTTGTAATGGAAAACGCTCTCAAGCTCGGTGTGTTTGTAAAGGGCGTTTAAAATCTTTTGCGGAAAGGCGCCATTTTTTAGCTCGATCACAATCCGAATGTCATCAAGCGTCGTCGACTCGTCGCGAATATCACGAATCCCTTCGATCTTTTTCTCGCGGACCAAGTCGGCAATCTTAGTGATTAAATCCTGTTTGTTAACCTGGAAAGGAATCGAACTGATGACGATCTGGAACGAACCATTTTTTGGCTCAACAATTTCGGCTTCGCCACGACACAACACCCCTCCCCGACCCGTCGCGGCGGCGTGAGCAATATCCTTAGCATTAAAAATTAAACCGCCAGTCGGAAAGTCTGGCCCCTGCACAAACTGCAACAAATCTTCCGTCGTCGCCTCGGGATTGTCGATTAAATGAATCAACGCCTCCATCACCTCGCCCAAGTTATGCGGCGGCACGCGTGTGGCCATACCGACCGCGATGCCGAGCGTGCCGTTAACCAAAAGATTGGGGAAACGCGACGGCAAGACCACTGGCTCTTTGCGCGTATTCTCGTAGTTGGGATTAAAATCAACCGTGTCTTTCTCGATATCACGAAGCAACTCAAGCGACAGGGGCATTAGCTTGGCCTCGGTATAACGCTCAGCCGCCGGCGGGTCACCGTCAATCGAACCAAAGTTACCCTGACCCCAAATCAGCGGATGGAGCAAACTAAAATCTTGAGCCAAGCGCGCCAGCGCGTCATAAACCGAAGCCGTCCCATGCGGGTGATAGTTACCAGTCGTGTCACCGGTAATCTTGGCACATTTGCGGAACTTGGCTCCCGGCGAGAGACCCAGCTCGTGCATGGTGTATAAAATGCGCCGCTGAACTGGCTTAAGACCATCGCGGACATCGGGCAAGGCACGCGAAACAATCACCGACATCGCGTAGTTAATGTAGGACTCCTTCATTTCCCCGATAATATCGGTGGGGACAATGCGTCCAGCTTTTACTTCTGCTTCGTGATCTTGTGCCATCCTGTAATAATTCTTAACTTACTCTCATCTAAAAAACGTCCCACGGGCCCCTGAACCTCGGGCTTAGCGACGGGGCCACTAGTGACCGGCTCGTTCCAGGTTAATCGGAGCGAGCTTGCCCATACTATCACAATTATAAAAGTAACTCCGAACGTCACTCCTAGGACTAAACGCCGGCGATAGGCCTCATCCCGGCTCCGCACTTGTTCGATCCACTCCCAAATACCCATAATATTTTGGACTCTAGCTTAAGGCCAGCACGGCCACTTCCGTCTCTTTATCTTGTAAATCCTTACGCTTAAGCGACAAACTGGGCACGGGTGACTTACCTTCGGCACCAACCTCTTTTAAAAACACAGGCAACGAACTCCGTTCATCATAATCAACCGGAATTACCAAGCGCGGCGAAAAAGCCGTCACGAATTTCGCGGCGGCCTTGGCCTCAAGGCCGCCGGCCGCACCCAGGGGAACAAACAAAATATCCACCGCTCCGAGCGCCTCTTTGTCGCGAGGAGAAATTTCGGTTGTAGCGGGCACGCCTAAATGGATCAACTTGATACCATCCCACATCAACGAATAAATCGTATTAATCCGCCCACCCGGGCCAGGCGTCCCCACCCCCTTAATGAAGATGCCTCCCACCTCATACTCTCCCGGCCCCGTCACCGCAAAGGGTACACGATCACCGCGAGAAGCCTGGGTGACCCCGTTATAACCAGGATCGTTAAGCGAAACGAGGGCCAGATCGGCGCCAAATTTAGAAGCCCGAAGACCGGGCGCCTCGGCAATGGGGTTAAAGACCACTGTCGTGTCGCCAATTGAGGCCTTAATCATCCCGAGACCGTGATAGCTGAGTACCATTGCCCTACTCTAGCAAAAAATTTGCCATTTATCAATAAATATATATACTAAAACCCTATGGAAATAGAACAAATTATTAGTACGAAGCCCGAGACCCCGATGGACGAGGTCTACAAAACTACCCCCGAACGTCCTCGGGAAAAATCGCTCGTTAAGGGCACCGTGATCGCTAAGTCCAAAGCTGGCGTTTTTGTGGACATCTCTCCCTTTGGCACCGGCATTATTTTTGGCCGCGAATACCTCAATGCTCGCGACATCATTAAAGAAGTTAACGTCGGCGACACGATTACCGCTAAGGTGGTTGAGGCCGAAGGCGAAAACGGCTACATCGAACTCTCGCTCAAAGAAGCCAAACAAGCCATTATCTGGGCCGATGCCAAGCGGGCAATCGAACAGAATTCAGTCTTTGAGTTGCCGGTCAAAAACGCCAATAAGGGCGGCTTGATGATCGAATGGCAAGGCATTGACGGCTTTCTCCCCGCCTCTCAGCTCAAACCGGAGCATTATCCTAAAGTTGAGGACGGCAACAAGGACCGGATCATGGAAGAGCTCAAAAAGCTCGTTGGTCAGAAGTTGGAAGTCTATCTCATTACCGCTGATCCTAAAGAAGGCAAACTCATCTTTTCTGAAAAAGCCCTCGCCTCCAAGAGCCGCAAAGAGATTATCGCCAAGTACAATCTAGGCGACACCGTCTCGGGCGAAGTAACGGGCGTAGTCGACTTTGGCGTCTTCGTTAAGATGGAAGAGAGCTTTGAGGGCCTGATCCACATCTCGGAAATCGACTGGTCTTTGGTCGAAAATCCTCGCGACCACTTTAAGGTTGGCGATAAGGTCAAGGCCAAGATCATCGAGATCAAAGACGACAAAATCTCTCTCTCCATCAAGGCCCTCAAGAAAAATCCCTGGCAGGATGCTGGTGATAAGTACAAAAAGGGCGACGTAGTGAAGGGTGTAGTCATCAAGCACAACAAGCACGGCGCCTTGGTAGCCATCGAGGAAGGCGTGGCTGGCTTGGTCCACATCTCGGAATTCGGTTCTGACGACGAGCTCAAGAAGGCTCTCGAATTAGGCAAAACCTATACCTTTACGATCAACGTCTTTGACGCCAAGGATCAAAAGATGACTCTCTCGCTTGGCGAAAAGAAAGATAAGTAACTAAATATCAATTGCTCGTATTGTAGCGGCCCATCGCCGAAGGTAACCCTTCGGCGATGATTGCTTCCAAAATTTCTGGAATCTGCGCCACCACCGCCGGCAACGCCTCATCTTCGGCTGGAGTAAACCGCTCCAAAACAAATTCGGACAAATCACGACCAGGCAGTACGGGACCAACCCCCAAGCGCAAGCGAATAAAATCGGCCCCACCCACCCGTTCGGTAATCGACGACACTCCGTTGTGACCGCCGTCGCCTCGATCGAAAGAGATTCTCACCACGCCCAAAGGTAGGGCCACGTCGTCATACATCACCACCAACCGCTCCCGGGGCACTTCGTAATCCACGTAAGACGACACCGCCGCACCAGAATTATTCATCATCGTCTCGGGTAACATAAAAATTACTTCGTGGCCGGCCACCTGACCCGTTGTGATCAAGCTCGACGACTTCCGCTCGGAGCGGAAGTCGGGCGCGCCGGAGGCGCGCGCCGCCGCCGCCACCCCGCGGCGGCCGCGATTGTTGCGAGTTAATTCATATTACCGACC